>JAIPDI010000032.1 GCA_021737785.1 Deltaproteobacteria bacterium | reverse complement strand
CTTTCAATGGATTTCCGGCTATTGGGCCGCTGAAAACCAGAATGATACCGCATACCTCCCCGAGCCCCCCGAATCGGTTGAAGTGGGGCCCAATGTCACTGCCCCCTCACCGGACTATACCTGGATACCCGGCTGTTGGATATGGTCCCATGGACGGTATGCCTGGCGTCCGGGGTACTGGGCGGTCATGCGGCCGGACTGGGTCTGGGTGCCCGCCCACTACGTGTGGTCGCCCAGGGGGTATATCTTTGTCGGGGGGTACTGGGACGTGGCGGTTGCCCATCGAGGGGTTTTGTTTGCGCCGGTCTCCTTCGGCGTCGGGATAACCATAGGCAGCGGCTTCTATTTCACGCCATCGTTTATGATCGACCTGAGGGTGTTCTCCGACTGCCTCTTCCTGCGTCCGCGGTATCATCACTACTATTTTGGTGATTATTATGCCGCCAGATATTACCAGCGGGGCATATTTCCCTGGTTCTCCCCCCACGCCAGACGTCACGGATATGATCCTATTTATGCGCATCAGCGGTGGCGGCATCGAAACGACCGCAACTGGGAAAAAAATCTGCATGCAACATATCAGGCGCGTCGGAAATATGAGGCGTTCAGACCCCCGCGAACCCTTTATGATCCCAGGAAACCGATGGTCTCAAAGGCCTCCGGCCATACGTATAAAGCCCCTTTTGTTCCCGTGACAAAAAGCAGAGAGGGGATGTCGAAATTCACACGGTTGAGCAAGAACGAGCGGGCGCAGTTTGAAGCCCGTGGAAAACAGGTCCGCGAACTCGGCAATCAGCGGCTGAAACTGGAATCCCACGGCCCGGCCAAACCCTCCTCAGGGGGTTCAAAGGGAATCGCGCCAAACAGGGTGAAACTCCCTAAATCCCCGATCGCGGGAAGGCCGGCCGCCAGTCCGTCAAAACCGACCGCCGGTCCGGCAAGACCAACGCGTCCGGAACCCACCCGGAAGACGCAGCCGGATCGTTACAAGGTCCCTAAAACGGATCCGACGGTGGAGCCTCTGCAGAGGAGATCCTCCGGGGCACCAGGGGCTTCAAGGAGAATCGAGACAGACAAGCCGACGTTGCCCAGGTCCCCAGGTGCACCAGAACCGACCGCCGGTCCATCGAGACCGGCCGGCCCGGCACCCGCCAGGGAGGTGCGGCCGGATCGTCCGAATATCCCCCAATCGAATCCCACGGTCCGCCAACCGCAAGGCAGACCCTCGGGGGGAGGGGAAAGAAATATAGGAGGGAGACCCGACACCAGGGGCAACAGACCGTAATTTGCGGGGGAGGCGATCGTCATTTTGATTCGATCTCTGATATCGGTCGTCAGGCCAAACTTTGCCCTCCTGAGAGCGCCCGACGGTCGGGTTCAAAAGGATGATCTTCGGCGAAAACCCGGCCGCCCTGTGTGGACTCGATCCTTCAGCTATGGTTGAGATGCGTGAGTTCATAAAGTTGGGTCACAGGTCACAGATCAAACGGGCCATACCGGGGGACCCGATCTCCTTTTCAAAGTATGGGTCACGCCATTCATCGAGCATTCTGAACCCATGTTTTTCGTAGGCATGCTGTGCCGGGGCATTCCCTATGTAGATGGAAATCTGTGCCTGACGAAACCCGCGCTCCCGTCCCACATCCTTTATGGTGTCCAGCAATCTGTCGACAATCCCTCTTCTGCGAAACGCGGGAAGGGTCGCCACACTGTCAATCACCCATGTCCCTTTGAGTGACGGCGGAATGGATGTGGTGATTCTCGGAGGTCCCCCGACGGCCCTCTCAGTAGGAAATCTGCCCAATTCTTCATAGACTTTCGTAACGGCTTCCAAGAGACTGGGATAGCCGTGAGTTTCCGGATCGTAGCCGCCAAGCCCCGATACAGGGCCTTCTTGGGTTTCTGCGATGAGAAAACAGGAGTAGTGAAACAGATGGGGGGTATCTGTTTGGGTCAAGAGGGCGAGAAAATCAAGGCAGTCATCTTCTGACTGGTTAAGAATGACTTCCCAGATGCCTCGTCTCACATGGGCCCTCCCTGCAGTCAATATGAGCCAGGCAAGAAAGACGGCATCATCGATGTGGGCATTGCGAATCTTGATATCGGGCATAGTCCTCCCTTGATTAGACGCTTTGTCTGTAACTTCTCTGCGCCCTACGGAGAAGCTGGTGCCTTACCGGCAAGCCCGTGGGGGTCTCTTCTGGGGACACCATCTCGAATTTTTCATGGGTGCTCCCGAATCTTGAGCTTCAGCAGAAGATCTCCTTTTCGGCCTTCGGGCGCCCCCCTTCCCATGCCCTCCAGCCGCAGGACCGTCCCTTCCTTGACGCCGGGGGGCACTGTCACGTGAAGGAGCCTTTTCTGAAAGGCCCAGGGTATGTTGACCAGCTTTCGGGCGCCTTTGAGTGCCTCTTCGGGAGTAATGACCATGTCGCCGTAAAGGTGGAGATCTTCCGGTGCAGCGGTGGTATGAAGGGTCTGGAGATGGGGGGTCTTCTTTCTGGCGGTCTTGCTTTTCACGGCTTGGGTGAGTCCGGTTTCCGGGACCCTGGCAAAGAGCTTCAGGAAGATCATCCCGAAGATAAACCCGCCGATATGGGCCCACCAGGCAATACCCCCTTCCTGGGCCGGACTGAGGGAAGCACTGGCAAGTTGAAAGAAAAACCAGAGGCCCAGGAAGAAGAAGGCCGGAAGCTCGACAAAAAAGGGGATGAACAGAACAGGGATCATGGTCAGGATTTTGGCCCGGGGGTGGAGGATGAAATAGGCGCCCATGACCCCGGCGATGGCCCCGCTGGCACCCACCGTCGGAATCTGGGAGTGCCAGTTGAGAAAAAGATGGGCCAGACCGGAGGCCAGCCCGCACAACAGATAGAAGAGGAGGTATCGTACCGATCCCAGGCGGTCCTCCACATTGTCGCCGAAGATATACAGCGACCACATGTTGAAGAGGACATGCCAGAAGCCCCCATGGACGAACATGAAAGAGATGAATGAAAAGAGCTGCTGGCCCAGGGTGAAGTATCCGGCCACGAAAGGATCGGAGTACCTTGCCGGAACCAGACCGTACATGAGGATGAAATGGTCTATCCTTGCCCCTTGAGAGAGCTGAATGAGATAGACCATTACATTGGCCGCGATGATCAGGTGGGTGACGACCGGATAGTTTCCGGATTCCACGGTATCGCGGATAGGAATCATACTAAAGCTCTGATGTGCAGTTCGGGCAACGGGTCGCCTTAATAGGGATGTCGGTGAAGCATTTCGGACATTCCTTGGTAATGGGTTCGGCGAGGGGTGGTGGTTCTTCTTTCCTCTTGAAACGGTTCATTTGCTTGATGACCATGAAGATCGCTAAGGCCACGATAATAAAATCCAAAACAGTATTGATGAATGCCCCGTAGTTGAGGGTAACGGCTTCCGTTGCAGCGGTCTTCTCCTTTAGCGTGATTGCCAGTCGGGAGAAATCGGTGTCCCCCAAAAGCAATCCGATGGGCGGCATGATAACATCGTTCACAAACGAACTGACAATCTTCCCGAATGCAGCGCCGATGATAATGCCTACGGCCATGTCGATAACGTTCCCACGCATAGCGAATTCTTTGAATTCTTTGAGCATTCCCATGACGATACCCCCCCTGTTTGCTAACGCATAATGGTTTTTGACGACAGCCTCATTTGTTACCGAGACATCTTTAAGGTGGTGTTTTTGAATGTAAATTGACAGGGCGTTATTGGTAACTTGAGAGTCCAAAGTTCTCAGGTCATGCCGGACTTCATCCCCGCAAGTACGGGATCTTCGACCGGCATCCAGAACATTTAACTTATCAAAAAAAACACTGGATTCCGGCTTTCGCCGGAATGACGGCCTGGAATTTATGCATTCAATAAAATCAATACATTAGGAAAACTTTGGACTGTGGAGTTGGTAAGTCCCGGTTGTATTCATATCCATTATAAAGAACGGTTTTTGACGGGTTTCGAATTCAGTGTCACAAGGGTATGAAAATGCCCGTTTGCGAATTACTGGGAGCTATCCGACCAGGACCACCGATATGTCTCCTGCGGAGTGGATGACCTTCTGCGAGACGCTTCCCAGGAAAAATTCCTTGATGGCGGACAAGCCCCTTCTGCCGATGACGATGATGTCATATCCCGACGCGGCCTTATCAATGATATCCCTTGCCACCCCCCTTTTCTGGGGTTCAATCTCGGCGGAGATATTGCTTTCTGGAAAACCTGCGTCCATCAGGCGTTGCTTGGCCTTGGTGACGGCCTCCTTGATCAGTTCTGTTTTTTTGTCCTGCATGGAACAGAAAAGCTCCCTCTGGGTGAGAAAATAGGTCGTTAGTTCAGGACTGAAAATCTCGCAGGCGGCGGCCGTGTCCGGAAGGACGCTGAACAGGGTGACTTTGTGGTTGGGGGTAAAGGTTTTTGTGATAAATTCCACCCCGCGCATGGCGTTTTCGGAATCATCAAAGGCCACCAGTATCTTCTTTTCCATGGGCTGCCTCCTCTTCATTCAACGGTGATCACGTTTTTAAAAAAGGCGGTGGGTTTTGATATGAACACCCCTTCGCCGGTCCGATTGGAAAGATCTTGTTGCAGGAATCCGGACATTATCTTAACATCCAATTATCTGATTCTCAATTATTTTTCATTGAGCCGGACAAATGAAGATATCCGGCAGTCGAAGGCCGGGACAACTATCTAATGTTTAAGATGAAAATACCCGATGGGCTGTCATCGGTGATGTGGTGCCGGTGATCGGGGATGCGCCGCAATTTGCAGGGAAATCTTGTTCAATTGTCGAGGGACAGAGAGAAAGATGGGAGAAACAGTCAGGATCAACGACATGATGGCCCGGAGCGGGGTGACATTCGGGACCAGCGGGGCCCGCGGTCTGGCGGACCATATGACCGACCGGGTGTGCTATGCCTACACCGCAGCCTTTGTCCAGTATTTGGAGGAGCAGAAGGAACTGGATGCCCCGGGGGTCATTGCAGTGGGCGGTGACCTTCGTGCCAGTACCGATCGGATCATGAAGGCCGCAGGGAGGGCCGTTTCAGACAGAGGCCATGAGCCCTGTTTTTGCGGCAGGCTCCCGTCGCCCGCACTGGCCCATTACGGCCTGGTGAAAAAAATCCCCACGATTATGGTGACAGGGAGTCACATCCCGGAAGATCGAAACGGCATCAAATATACCAAGAAGGGAGGGGAGATCCTCAAACAGGATGAAGCCGGTATCCGGCAACAGGAGATCGCCCTCCCCCCGGGACTTTTTGACAACAGGGGGATGTTCACCTCAAAGCAGGCAGAGTTTGTCCCTGATCCGGAGGCCATGGATCTTTATGTGGACCGGTATCTCCGATTCTTTCATTATGACGCCCTGCATGGAAAACGGATCGGTGTGTATCAACACTCTGCGGTGGGCCGAGATCTGATGGTTACCATCCTTTCCGGCCTGGGCGCGGAGATTATTCCCCTGGGACTTTCCGAAATATTCGTTCCGGTGGACACCGAGGCGATCCGGCCCGAGGATGTCGCTGCTGCCAGGCAGTGGTCAAAGGATTACGGATTTGACGCCATCGTCTCGACGGACGGCGACAGTGACAGGCCCCTGATCAGCGATGAACATGGGAAGTGGCTGCGGGGAGACGTGGCCGGTATCCTCTGCGCGGCCTTTTTCAAGGCCGATGCAGTGGCAACCCCGATATCGTGCAATTCCGCCGTGGAAAAGTGCGGACGCTTCCGCAAGGTTTACCGCACCCGGATCGGCTCGCCCTATGTGATCGAAGGGATGGCGCAGGCGCTTCAAGACGGGTTTCAACGGGTGGTGGGATATGAGGCCAACGGCGGCTTTCTGCTGGCCTCCGACATGGAATACGGAGGCCGGACACTGACCGCGCTCCCCACCCGGGATGCGGTGATCCTCCATATCGCCATCCTTCTTCTCTCCATTCAGGAACAAGAGACCCTCAGCCAACTGGTCTTAAAACTGCCCCAGCGGTTCACCTACAGCAACCGTCTGAAGGATTTCCCAACGGAAAAGAGCAGGGCCAGGCTCAGTGAACTTTATACCGGAGACGAGGTCGAAGACAGGGCAACCCTTGAGGCTGTTTTCAGCGAGTATTTCGGGGCCGTCGCCTCGATCGATACCACAGACGGACTGCGCATCACCTTTGAAAACCAAGAGATCGTCCACTTACGGCCTTCGGGCAACGCCCCTGAGTTCCGGTGCTACACTGAAGCCGACACCGAAGCCCGGGCCGTGGAAATGAACCGGACCTGCATGGAGATCATGGCCGGCTGGCGGTAGCCGGAATTGATGCCGGATGCCGGCCGAATGCCACGACGCTTCGCGGCTCGGAAACCGCTACCACATGTTACAAAATGAGAATCGTTGGGTCGGGCTGACGGTCATTGTCAGGGAAAGGTTGTGATTGACCATAGGGTCAAACCAATGCCCGTCCTTGTCTTGCGCCTCATGCCTCAGGTAATGGTCGTTCCCCTGAAGGGTTCGCCCTTCAACAGCCTTTCAAGATTCCCCACATCGTTTCCGATGATGACCACTCTCAGGCCTATGGTCGCAGCAGCCCGGGAGGCAACAGGGTCAAAGGGCATATTGAGGCCGGGATCCCACTCATCGCCTACCAGTTTTCTGAAATCGTCCCAAGATATGCGGGTCAGCTTTACGGCATCGGGGTTCTTTTTGGGATCATTGCTGTACACGTAATCGATATTGGACATATTGATCACCTGACCTGCCCCGAAGCGCTCGGCCAACTGCACGGCCCGAAGATCGGTGGAGCTTCCAGGCTCAAATCCGGCCCCGATGATGACCCTCTTGTCCGTGTCGATCGGTTGATTCGGGTCATGGATCACCTTCTCATGGGCCATTGTCCCGAACATGGCGCGGACCAGCTCGGCATTGAGCCGCGTGGCCTGAATCCCGATCCAGTCGAGATCCGCCTTGGTGACGGTGGTGATGTCTTTGGCGACATTCTGGTATTTTCTGGAGATGGTTCCACCGCCGCAGATAATCAGAAACCGCTTTTGTTCCAGCGTGAGTATGATCTCCCTGAATCGTTGGAGAAAGATCGTATCGATCTCCCCCGGAACAATGATCGAGCCGCCCAGTGATATAACGAGGGTCTCCATTTCTAATCCCATATCTTTAACGCCTACCCTGAAACAAGTGACAGTATTCGCCGGAGACCGGCCTACGGCCGGTAGACCGGCAGTGATATTTCCGGTATGTGCTTGAGCGCCGGGTTCCCTCCATCCTTTTCAGAAAGGATCGGGTTCTCGACAATCCATTCAATGGCCAGGGCCGGATCCGACCAGAGTATCCCGTATTCGTCTCCGGGGGCATAGAGATCCGTGCACTTATACATTACGTCGGCAGACTCGCTCAGGACGCAGAAGCCGTGTGCGAATCCCTCGGGGACATAGAGCTGGCGCCTGTTTTCTCCTGACAGGCGGATCCCTGTCCACTCTCCGAATGTGGGGGACCCCCTTCTGATATCCACTGCAACGTCAAGAATTTCTCCGGAGACGACGTAAATCAGTTTCCCCTGAGGGTGATTGAGCTGATAGTGGAGTCCGCGAAGGGTGAATCGCCGGGAATGGGAGAGGTTGTCCTGGACAAAGGGCCGGTCGAGGCCGGCCTCGCGGTATTTGTCCATGTGGTAGGTCTCCATGAAGAACCCCCTCCCATCTTTAAAGACCGCCGGTTCGATCAGGAGAACGCCCGGAAGAGACTGCTCGCTAAATTTCAAAGTCATGATTGCCGTCCCCTCTCTCCGAGATCATTTCCATCAGGTACTGACCATATTCGTTCTTGAGCATCTCTTCTGCGAGCTTCTGAATCTGTCCGCGGTGGATATACCCCTTACGATAGGCGATCTCTTCGATGCACGCGATTTTGAGGCCCTGCCGTTCCTGTATGGCCTCGACAAAACTGCTCGCCTGCTGCAGCGACTTATGGGTCCCGGTATCGAGCCATGCAAATCCCCTCCCCAGAAGCTCCACCCGGAGCTGGCCGCGGCGCATGTATTCCAGATTGATATCGGTAATCTCCAGCTCGCCCCGGGCCGACGGTTTGAGACTTTCGGCAATAGGGACCACATCGCTGTCATAAAAGTAGAGCCCCGGCACCGCATACCGTGATCTGGGTCTTGCAGGTTTTTCCTCGATGCCGGTCACCCTGCCGCTCGGGTCAAACATCACCACCCCGTATCTCTCGGGGTCCCCTACCAGATAACCGAAGATGATGCCCCCCTGCTCAAGCTTGGCGCATCTCTCCAGCACCTGAGACAGCCCGCGGCCATGGAAGATGTTGTCTCCCAGGACCAGGGCAACAGGGTCCTGACCGATGAATTCCTTTCCAATGATAAAGGCCTGAGCCAGCCCTTCCGGCCTCGGTTGTTCCGCATAGGAGAGGGAAAGGCCGAGTTGAGACCCGTCATTCAACAGCTGCCGGAACCTGGGGAGATCCTCAGGCGTGGAAATGATGAGGATCTCCCGGATCCCCGCCAGCATAAGGGCGGATAAGGGGTAGTAGATCATCGGCTTGTCATATACCGGCATCAGCTGTTTGCTCACCACGCGGGTAATGGGATAGAGGCGGGTTCCAGACCCCCCTGCCAGAATGATTCCTTTCATCGGTTCGTTTTCCCCTTACAAGGTTTTGGAGTGAGGCGTTAGGCCAGTGAGCTGATAAGCTCATAAGCTGTTGAGCTGATAAGCGGACCACGCTAACGGCTTAAAACCAGCGGCCGGAAAAGCCGTTAGTAGTATGCAGTATGCAGTATGCAGTAGGGAGTAACCGGAAACGAGCATCCAGTCCCGCTTTTCAGCGGGATCTCCGCTTCGCTACGACCGGCATCCAGTATCAAGCATCCAGTATCAAGCATCCAGTATCCAGTATCCAGTCACTTCCCATATTGCGCGTCGATCCACGTCTGGTACTCGCCGCTTCTCACCCGGTTCACCCACTCCTTGTTTTCAAGATACCAGCGGATGGTCTTTCGGATTCCGGTTTCAAACGACTCCTCAGGCGCCCAGCTTAAGGCCTTCCTCAACCGGGTGCAATCGATGGCATACCGGCGGTCATGCCCGGGCCGGTCCTTGACAAAGGTGATCAGTTCCCTGCGTGACGGGGCATTCCCGGATGGAATGAGTTCGTCCAAAAGGTCGCAGATCATCTCCACGATCCGGATATTTTCCATTTCCGTATTGCCGCCCACGGTGTAGGTTTCGCCCCTCTCCCCCTGCTTCATGATGCGCCAGATGGCCGTGCAGTGGTCCCTCACATAAAGCCAGTCCCTGACATTGAGACCGTCCCCGTACACCGGGAGGGATTTTCCCTCCAGGGCGTTCTGGATCATGAGGGGGATGAGCTTTTCAGGGAATTGGTAAGGCCCGTAATTGTTGGAGCAGTTGGAGATGGTGACGGGGAGGCCATAGGTTTGATGATAGGCCCTCACCAGATGATCGGAGCCGGCCTTTGAGGCGGAATAGGGGCTGTTGGGTCTGTAGGCTGTTTCCTCAGTGAAATACCCGTCTTTTCCCAGGCTCCCGTATACCTCATCGGTGCTGATGTGGTGAAACAGGGCCAAGCGCTCCTGATGCGCTCTTGCCAGTTCCAGGAGATTGAACGTGCCGATGATATTGGTCTGGATGAAGGCATCCGGTCCCACGATGGACCGGTCCACATGGGATTCGGCGGCAAAGTGGCAGATGGCGTCTATTGCATAGTCGTCAAAGATACCCGCCATCCGTTCCCTGTCGCAGATGTCGGCCTTGACAAAGGCATAACGCCCTGCAAAGCGCTCTGCCGTGTCTTTCAGGTTCTCCGGATTACCGGCATAGGTGAGGGCGTCCACGTTCACCACACGGCCTTCAAAGTCGGATTCTTCCAGGAGATATCGGATAAAATTGGTCCCGATAAAGCCGCATCCCCCTGTCACCAGCAGTTGTTTCATATGCCACCCTCTTTTGCCTCAATGATCAGACGGTCCTTGAATGCCGCCACAAATGCCGCCACATCACGCCTCCAGTCCTGCATCAGGTTGATGCCCGCCTCTTTGAGACGGCGGTTCTCCAGAATGGAGTTCATCGGTCTTGCGGCCGGCGTGGGATATTGCACCGTGGTGCAGGGGACCACGCAATGGGGCACCCCCATCCTGTCAAGGAATTCGACGGCCAGTTCATACCAGGTGCCGTATCCTTCCGAGGTTGCGTGATACACGCCCTCCCCCCTTGCCTGGATCAGCGTCTCAATCTGGAGGGCGAGGCGGTAGCTCCAGGTCGGGGACCCGAACTGGTCGTTCACCACGCTGATTTTCCGGGTCGGCCCTTTCAGGGCCAGCCTGAGCATGGTCTTGAGAAAATTGGGTCCCCCCACGCCGTACAGCCATGCGGTCCGTACGATCATATAGTCATCCGTGGCTTCTTTGACAGCCTCTTCTCCCGCCAGCTTGGTCTTTCCGTAACAGGACACCGGATGGGGGTCATCGGTCTCCACATAGGGTTCCGGCGGCATCTTACTCCCGTCAAACACATAGTCTGTGGAGACATGGACCAATCGGGCCCCATGTCTCTCGGCGGCCATGGCCAGGTTCCCGGGGCCTTCCGCATTTATCTGCCGGGCCAGGTCGTATTGGGTTTCGCAGGCGTCTACGGCGGTATATGCGGCGCAGTTCACCATGACATCCGGACCAAAGGCGGCTGTCTCATTCTCCACCCGAGAAGGGTCGGCAATGTCCAGTTCGTCCAGGTCCACTGACCTCACCTCATGGCGACGGCCGAGGACAATATGACAATCCGTTCCCAACTGACCCTTTCCACCACAGATCAATATTTTCATGGATGGTCCTTGAGCCCTTAAGTAAATTGCAGCGAAGCGTAGATCCCGCAGCATGCGGGATTATGATTGCAGCGAATCTTGAACAGCTTGGAAATACATGATCCGTCCCGGATTGGTCAAGGAGTAAATGTCTTTTCATTTCACAATTCATCCAGGTATTCGGACCAGAGCTGACTTCGCAACATGCCGATGACCCTGAATGTTTCCCTGAGTTGGGCCATGGTTTCCGGGCCGCTTTCGCTTATGGCGCTTTCCAGATCAGGGCATATATAACTGTGGCAGATAAAGGGCCTTGAAAGGGGTTCAAGGGAACAGCCTGCCCGGCCCAGGAACCAGCACCCCTTTTTCATAATGCCTTCCCTTCGCCAGACCGGTTTCTGTCCTGACAGCCTCAGATAGAGGATGTCTTTTTCCCCGAAGAGATAGTGGACCCTGGCGCAGCAGGGGTCCTGACATCCGGCGCATACGTGCGCCACAAAGGGTCGCTGCAGTTCGGCCGCCTGGGTGATCAGAGATTGTATCCTGTCTACCGTCTCAGAGACCATCGGTACGTCTGGACCTCCATTTTCTTGACCCGCTGAGATATCTCTTTTATAATTCCCTGCGTTCAGAATCCAGGAAAAAGATCACCCGCACGTCAACCGTCCAAAAGAGGAGGATCGAGATGAGAAAGAAAGTAACCGTTATCGGCGCCGGAAATGTGGGCGCCACTGCTGCCATGCGTCTCGCGGAGAAGGAACTCGCTGATGTGGTACTGATCGATGTCCTGGAAGGGGTTCCGGCCGGAAAGGCCCTCGATCTGACCGAGGCGGCCCCCATTGAGAAACATGATTCCAGGATCATCGGGGCCAGCGGGGAGTATGGCGCGGCCAAAGACTCGGACATCGTTATTATCACCGCCGGAATCCCCAGAAAACCCGGCATGAGCCGGGACGACCTCCTCTCGACCAACATGGGGATCATGGCCTCCGTGACCAGGGAAGTGGCGGCAGTGGCCCCCGATGCGGTATTGATTATCGTGAGCAATCCCCTGGATGCCATGTGTCATGTGGCCTACGATGTGAGCGGGTTCCCCAAGAATCGCGTCCTTGGAATGGCCGGCGTCCTCGATTCAGCCCGCTTCCGCGCCTTTATCGCCATGGAACTGAATGTCTCGGTCGAGAACACCCACGCCTTTGTACTGGGGGGGCACGGAGATACCATGGTCCCCCTTCCCAGGTACTCCACTGTGGCCGGCATCCCCATCACCGAGCTCCTCTCCCAGGAGCGGATCGACGCCATGGTGGAACGGACCCGGAACGGCGGCGCCGAGATTGTGGGCCTTCTCAAGACCGGGAGCGCCTATTATGCCCCCTCCTCTGCGGCCGTTGAGATGGCCGAGGCGATCCTCAAGGACAAGAAGAAGATCCTCCCCTGCGCCGCCTGCCTGAACGGGGAGTACGGCATCCATGATCTTTTTATCGGCGTTCCGGTCAAACTGGGTGAAAACGGCGTGGAAGAGATCGTGGAAATCACGCTGACCGACGTGGAAAAGGCGGCCCTCGACCGTTCCGCCGAAGCGGTTCGCAGACTGGTAGAGGATATTAAACGGTTGCGTTAGGCGTCGGACAGCAGAGGAGTCAGGGTGGACGCCAGGACAATTCTGGGTCATCTTGAGGTCGTAGCCGATCAGCTCGGTGTTGAGATCCGGTATGAGCCGATGGAGGGCGAAACGGCCCTTTCCCCGGGGGGCTTGTGCCGGATCAGGGGCAAACAGGTCATTATCGTCAACTCAAAGGCGCCGCCCGGGGACCAGGTCGGGACCTTTGTAAAGGCCTTGAGGCGTCTTGATCTGGGTCAGATCTATCTCAAGCCGGGCATTCGCGATCTCCTGGAAGGGGAGATAGGGGAAGAAGAGGGGCGAGGATAGTCAAAAAAGCCACATACCGTCCCCCGATTCCCCAATCCCCGGATCCCTCAAAGTTCAATCTCTCTCAGCCTCCCATATCTTTTTTAGGGTCGAGGTGTTCATCGGGGATAGGGTAGCCGTCCCCCTCGAAGTCGCGCGCCGCGTCTGATATGCTCTCGTATATCCGTTTCGGGGTCAGGAGGAGGCGCCTCAGAACGCCGAATGTGCCGTTCCCAAGGCTTTTCAAGGGGATATACCGCACGTCCGGATCGGAAAACGGCCCTTGGACCTTAAAGTACTCCACGTAAAGGGATTTTTTGTCCCCGGTCAGGAGATATCCAGCCACCGGGACCTTGCTCACCAGAAAATCAATCGTCCCGAGGGGCTGGATCCCTATCTCCGCATTTACCCTGGCCGTACGCAGGTCGGCTTCCCCCGTAACCACCGCGTTAAACACCGGACTCCGCATAACAACGTCCTCTGACTTTGCAATCCCTTTAACCAGATCGATGTGCGCGCCGATGCTCTCGAAATAGATTCCTCCCTTTGACAGGTCGGCCGGCCTTACCTCAAATATCCGCTGCAGGCTCAGAAAATCCAGGATCTTGATAAAGATATGGGATTTCTTCAACACGCCCTGATCGACCAGGACATTGACACTGCCGCTGAGTTGTGAACGGAGGTCTTTTATGGTGCTCCCTTTTGCGAACAGGAGTGCCTCCACGCTCAACAGGCCATCGGCACGGGAGGCAATGAAATCAAGGGACCGGGGGAGTTCTCCCAAGGGCTGCCGGATCATATCGATGTATCCGGAAAAGAGCATTTCAGGCGATATTCCTCTTTTTACGTGTCCTCTCAGGAGGAGTTTTCCATGCTCCCATTCCGCGTTGGATCGGCTGAGATAGAGATCCCCCGACCGGAGGGCGCACTCCATCCTGAGCGGACCGCAGGGAAATCCCTCCCATTGTCCGTTGGATGCCGTAATATCCAGATGGATGTCCGACTTTTCCATGAACCGACCCGCGCCTTTCCGCCACGCAGAGGGGGCCGGACCCTGGCCGGAGACCATGCCATCTCGAGTCGCCTCGGGTTTTTGCTTAAAATGGGCGATCACCTCAGGGGAAATCAGATCGGAGAAATCCAGAAAATGAGATCGGATCGTCAGATCGCCCCTCATCCCGTCCCACCCCTGGAGCTCCCCCTCGACGTGGAACGGGGTTTTCCCCAATTTCAGATCAAGCGATTCAATGGCAAGGCCCTTTTCATGAAATTTCAAGACAAAATTGCACTCTTCCACCGGGTGGGGGAAATCTTTGGCGGCAAAAGAAAGGTCGTTTGCCCTTGCCTCTCCGGTTACGATTGCCATCCTCGGTTGGGACCGGGTTCCCTTGATGGCCGCATCAAAGGCGAGCGTCCCCTTTCCCCGCAGGTTTCCCTTCTTGAAATGAACGCCCAGGTCCTCCAATCGGAGTGTCTCGGTGGATAGATTGAGATCGAACCGGCCTTCTTGCGCCAGGTCATAGGTGCCGCTCAATCCAAAAGACGATTCCCCTGCCGTGCATGTCAGATTCGAGATACGGAAGGTCTTCCCCGGATCAAGACTTCCGCTGAACCCCAGGTCCCCCTCGACCCCGAAAGGTTGGATAATCATCGAATCTGTTTCAAGGGAGATGTCTTTCAGGTCGAGGCTTCCATTGAAGCGCCAGTCCTTCTCCTCTTTGACAAGGGTCAATCGGCACGGTACCGGTCTTCTGAAAAAGATCGTCGAATGAAGATCCGGGTGAAAATGCCCGATCAACTCCACCAGGTCTGCCTGTGCAACGATGTCGGCGTTTCCGGTCTCCCAGGACCCCCCGATCCGGCCGGAGGCGTCTACGGCAGATCTGCCCCACCGACCCCTTACCGAAAATCGCCTTTTCTCTGTTCCTTCAACGATCAGTTCCCCCTCTTTCAGGAACACCGGAAAAATGACTCCGGCACTGCTGGCCACGGCACACTCTCTGAATGAGAGGTGCCCATTCAGCATCTTGGGATACGGCCAGCCTTTCTCATAGCCTACCTCGATATTTCCGGCGATTTTTCCGGTGGTGGAGGAGAATCCCTCAAGATGCCGGCGCACCTCATCGGGAATAAGGGGCAGGTCCTTTTGCTGCAATAGGTCAACAATATCAACCGATCCGGCCGCGGACACGTGGATGCTGGGGGCATCGTCATAAAGGCTGTCCACGTTCAGGGCGCCTTTCTGTATGTGCGAATTTCCGAAGCGGCCCTTGATGCCGGATGCGCGGATCGCGCCATTTTTTATTTCCAGATTTCCCGAGACCCCCTCCACCGGTATGCCCCCTGCATCCTTGAATGCGGTGAGGTCGCTGCAGGCAAGCCGCAACAGGAGGGCCCCGGCGTTTTTCGGAAGATCGAGATCCGCGATCTGATGAAGATCTCCATTGAGGGAAAAGCGGTCCACCCGGACCTGGCCGCCTGAAAATATGGGGAAAAGCCGGACATCCACCCACTGGGGAAGGAGCGATGAGGGGAAGATCCTTTGAAACGTCTCAACCGGCATGCTCCGGCTTTGGACGCTGAGGTCCAGATGAGGATTCGATCGGTCCGTGAGATCGAGTCTGGAGCCGGCATCCAGGGTGAAGCCGAAACCTTCTACACGGAAGGATGGGATTTGCAGGGTGCCGTCTGCATAGGAGGCCTCAAAAGGGAGAAGGAGTCTGTCAAAAGAAAAGGCCTTTTTGTCTCCGTCGTCAATAATCATGAAGTCGAGATCATTGAAGGTGATTTTTCCTTTTGCCCAGGATGCACCCTTAAGGGACCCTGCCGCGGTTGCCTCTATGTCCGCTGTCCCTCTCTTCACCGGGAGATCAGGCAACCGGATCGGTGACAGGGGGATTCCGGTCGCTTTCAGCGTTATCCGGGCTGACATTCCAACGGTGTTGTCGGCAGTAATGGTCCCTTTCGCAACGAGGGAAACCGGCTCCCCGTCGTACTCAATAATGCCGTTCAGCTTCACATCGAATGCAACGGGACTCTTGGATTTCCGGGATAGACGGATGAAGAGGGCCTTGGTCTGTAAGGGCATCCCTTTTATCGTAACACGCGCCTGTTCCAGGGTAACATAGGGAAATGCGACCCATGCCTCCAGGAGTGCGTCCCCCGGAAACGCACTGTCGCCGGATGGCGTAAACTCCCAGCTACCAGGCATGGCCAGATCTATCTGAGGCCCCTCAAGGGTGAGCCCGGTGGGCACAATCCGACCCCTGACCAGCTTTTGGAGGGAAAGGGTGATGATGACCCTGGATGCGGCGAATATTTTGGGGCCTTCGGGCGGCCCTATCTCAACATCATGGGCCCGGATCCCCACCCCTTTCCACAAGAGGAGTTGCATCCGATTCGCCCGGATGTCGTATCCCACGGCCTTCGAGAGTTGATTCAGCAGATACTCCTGAACCGACGGTCTCTGGATGAGGGAATGGGCAAGAAGTACTGATCCGGCGAACAATAGGAAGAGGAGTAATGTCAGGAAAAGGAAGGATCTCAGCCGTCTGAATGCCATTGCTTGAAATAATCGCTCAAAATCTTTTTGTGATCAAAGGCAAGAGATTCAGGAAGTGATTCCCGATCAAAGATGCCGATATCCGCTGCATCGTCAGCCGATCTGGGGGTCCCGGTGGCCCTGGCGACAAAGACCACTGAAATGGTATGATGCCGCGGGTCCCGTGACGGGTCAGAGTAGGCCCCCAATTGATACAACAGCTCCACCTCAAGGGATGTCTCTTCCGCTGCTTCTCTTATGGCCGCTGACTCGAGACTTTCTCCGTAATCCACAAAGCCGCCCGGAATGGCCCAGCCCGGAGGCGGATTTTTGCGCAGTATCAGGACAATGAAAGGTCCTGAACCGGGGGCCCGGGTTGCTGAACGGCCCGGGTCCATCTCGATAATAATGTCCACCGTGGGAAAGGGATTCCGGTATCTCTCCACGATTTTCCCGCAGTTGGGGCAGACAAGGTGATCTTTCATTATCCGTTCTTCTGCCGCTCCTTGAATCAATGGGCTTAGTCGCCCATCGCCGAGGCGCCGCCCATGGCGTTGCCGTCGCATGGTCCCTTTTGTTTATAGTATGTATCGGTTCAAAAGGAAAGTTGAATTTTTCGGCCTGCAGTTCTGAACGGCGGTCCGGATGAGCGGGCATTGGATATGCTTCTCGGCTTTCTTTTGTCTTGACCCTCACGTGGCATGCCGGTAGAGTTCTTATCTGAAAAAGAGGGGTTACACCGATGACATCCTTTCTGGCGGAACATTTGGCGGCCGAACTCGGACTTCTGGCCGGGGCGGTTTATATAGCGGCCGTGGTCATGGCACTCGATGCGGTCATGAGGAACCGCACGGCCCAGGGGGCCATTGCCTGGGCCGTAGCCCTGATCACCCTCCCTCTGGTGGCCCTTCCGCTTTATATCGTCTTCGGGAGAAGCCGGTTCAACGGATATGTGGCGGCCCGCCGGAGCAACAACCGCGATCTGAAACTGATCGTGGACCGGATGGCCGTATTCGGCCCCACTTTCCAGGCGTCCATGGCATCGGGTCGCGAGAGCTGGCGGGCCCTTGAGATGCTGGCCCTGATGCCCTTTACCCACTCCAACCGGGCCACGCTTCTCATCAACGGACCACGGACCTTCGAGGCCATTTTCAGGGGCATCGACTCGGCCAGGTCCTACATCCTGGTCCAGTTCTACATCCTGGAAGACGACATTGCCGGCCGGGAATTACAGTCCCGGCTCATCAAGAAGGCCCGGAGCGGGGTCCGTGTCTACCTTCTCTACGATGAAATCGGCAGCTTTGCCCTGCCGAGGACCTATATCGAAACGCTCCGCAATGGCGGCGTCAAGGTCAGCCCGTTTCATTCCACAAAGGGCAAGGCCAACCGGTTTCAGCTCAATTTCAGAAATCACCGGAAGATCGTGGTCATCGACGGCCGGACGGCATTCGTAGGCGGCTTGAATGTGGGGGACGAATACATCGAGGGGACCCCCAAGCTGGGGTTGTGGCGGGATACGCACCTGGAACTTTTCGGCCCCTGCGTCCAGGGCATCCAACTGGTGTTTGTGGAGGACTGGTACTGGGCGGTTCATGAGGTCCCGGACCTCGACTGGGAACCGAAGCCTGCCCCGGAAAAAAACCAGAACATCCTGGTCCTCCCCACCGGACCGGCAGACGAGCTGGAAACGTGCGGCCTTTTTTTCCTCGAAGCCATCAACGGGGCGCGGGAACGGCTCTGGATTGCGAGCCCCTATTTTGTGCCCGACGCTCCGATTGTGAGCGCCCTTCAGCTGGCCGCCCTGCGGGGAGTGGATGTTCGATTGATGCTCCCGGAAAAGGCCGACCATCTCCTTGTCTATCTGTCGTCCTTTTCCTATATCGAGGAGGCTGAAAAGGCCGGTGTGAAGATCTATCGTTATCAGCCCGGGTTTCTCCATCACAAGGTGTTGCTGGTGGATGATGAACTGGCCGCAGTGGGGACGGCCAATCTCGACAACCGTTCTTTCCGGCTCAGTTTTGAGATTACCATTGTGGTAAACGACACGGATTTTGCCGGGGAGGTGGAGGCCATGTTCCGGGACGACCTGGCACAGTCCCGTCAGATCGATCCGGGGGAACTGACCGGACGGCGCCTCTGGTTTCGGCTGGCGGTACGCGTAGCGCGGCTGCTGGCCCCGATCCAGTAATACCCCATGCCGCCAAACGCCTTACACGTCACTACCGACAAAAAGCATCCGGAGAGGATTTGTACCTCATGTTTGTAGTGTGCCCGTGGGGGCATGGGTCCTGTGGGTTGAGGATCGGCTGGGCAAAAGCAGAAGACGCCTTGCCCAGATCCGGTCTATCGAGGAAGGCCCCATGGGGATTCCTTGGGGTCCCCGAAGTAGATGCAGTGGGCCGGGCAGACGTTGTCCGCGCAGGCAGGCACCAGCCCCCGGTCCACCCGGTGATGACAGAGGTTGCACTTCCGGGCCACGCCATCGACGTCGTCAAAGGTGATGGCGTCATACGGGCAGGCCTCGACACACGCGCCGCATCCCGAACAGCAATGATCATCCAGGACCACAATGCCGTCTTCCCTCCGGATGAGGGCCTCCTCGGGGCAGGCATCCGCACAGGGGGGATCGTCGCAGTGCCGGCAGATCGAGACCCTGAAGGTCATATCCATTCTGCCGTCCGCCATTGTGGGGCCGTCCTCCCATACGGAGATGAGCCGGATGCCGTCCGGGGCCCTGTTTTCCTGCTTGCAGGCCACCTCGCAGGTCCGGCATCCCCAGCAGAGGTCATGATTGATGATGAGGGCATAGGGTTTCATAGAGGGCCTCCGCTGTCTTTTTCAGGGGTTATCCTGCACAAAAGGGTCCGCACGTGGGTGGCGCCCATGGCAGGATCGCAGGATGCATAGGCGTTGTCCGTCAATATATTGATGTTGGATTCATCCCAGCCGTACCCGGGGCCTTCTTTTTCCGGGAACCACCAGGCGTGCTGGGCCGATACCACCCTCGGATCCATGCCGGCAAAGAGTTTTGCCCGCTGTCTCACTCTCCCCCGGGGGGATTCGATGATCACCCAGTCTCCTTCTTCAATCCCTTCCTTTGCCGCGGTATCGGGATGGATCTCCACCACCGGATCGGGATGAAGCTCCCTGAGCCAGGGGACCTGACGGTTTTCCGAGTGGAAAAAGCCCGGGGATCTGGCCCCGGTAATGAGGATGTAGGGATAGGCGGTATAGAGTTCCGGGGTGCTGTAAGGACTCTCGGGGGGCTCCCTAAACCGGGGGAGGGGGTCGTACCCCCAGCTTTCGAGAAGGGTGGAATAGAGCTCGAATTTCCGCGTGGGGGTTGAGAATCCCCGGGTCCTGTATTTTTGATATTGCACCTCCCCCCTGAGGTAGTCCATCTTCTTGAACTCCTGCCAGGTCATTCCCATCGGCTCCAGGATCCAGTCGAGGGCCTGTTCAAAGCTGTCCCACCAGTGCTCGCCCTGGCCCACGCGATGGGCCAGGTCATTGAGCATCTCGTGATCCGATCGGCATTCCCCCACCTGGATGACCTTTCGGCGGGGGAGGAGGTAGCCGTGCCGTTTCCAGAAGTCCCCGATATAATCCATCTCCAGCCAGGTGGCGGCCGGCAGGACGATATCGGCCAGGGCCGCGGTCGGCGTCATGAAAAAGTCGGACACCGCCATGAACTCCACCTGTTCAAGGGCCCGGTAGACCTCCCGGGCATTGGCCCGGGTCATGACCGGATTGGAACTGATAAAAAACAGCATCTTGACGGGGTAGGGCGTCTCCGTAAGGATGGCGTCCCACACGCACTTGGGGTTGATGATGGCGAAGTTGCCGCCCAGACGGAACCGGTCGCCTCCCAGCCGCTTTTCTCGCTGCGTATCGGGAAGCGACCTATGGGCCCCGAAGTGCCCCACGTTTCGGATCCGCGGCTGCTGGAACAGCATCTGTCCGCCGGGGACGTCGATGTTGCCGGTGATGCCCATGAGGGCCATCAGGGCCCGGTTATTGTCCGCGCAGTTGATCTGCTGCTCGATGGCCACGCCCCACTGGATGACCGCGGGCTTGGTGGTGGCGAACAGCCTCGCGGCCTCCCGGATCTTGTCTTCTGGGACCCATGTGATCTCCGCCACCTTGTGGGGGGGATATTCATCAACCCTCCGGACAAAGGGCTCCCACCCATACACATGGTTTTCAACAAACGCCTTGTCGTAGAGCCCTTCATGGACGATCACATGGAGCATCCCGAGGGCCAGGGCCGTATCGGTCCCGGGCCTCAGTTGAAGCCAGATATCCGCCCGGGCCGCAATACGGGTAAGTCTCGGGTCCACGGCAATGAGCCTGGCCCCCTTGTTGAGACTGACGGAGAAGGGTTCGCCCTTGTAGCAATCCGGATTGCTGATCACCAGATTGTTGCCCCACACCATGATGCAGTGGGGATGGTTCTCATAGTCCGCAATCGGATTGGTGCCGCAGGTAATGATGCTCGTGGCGATGCGGGGGCCGTAGCAGAAATGACCGGCCGTGAGGACATTGGGCGAGCCTAACAGGTTGGCGAACCGATAGATCACCGCCTCGTTTTCCCTGCCGGTGCCATATCCCATGACGATGGATTCAGCCCCGAAATCTTTCTTATAAGAGAGCATCCGTTCGGCAATGGCATCCAGGGCCTCATCCCAGGAGATCCGTTCCCATTTGCCGCTCCCCTTGGGGCCCACTCTCCTGACCGGGTGGGTCAGTCGATCCGGGTGGTAGGCCAACTGGGCGGATGCAAGCCCTTTGCTGCAGAGGGTCCCGTGGTTGATGGGGCAGTCGGGGTCTCCGGCGATCTTGGCTACCCTGTTATTCTTGGTATAGACCAGGACCCCGCAGCCGCCGTGACACATGCGGCAGTGGCTCTTGACCACGGCATCGTATCCATAGGTCTCCATCTCTTTTGCCATATCGGCGTGCGCCCATCGGGCCATCCTCTTTTCCTCCTCTTGTCCGGCCGGATGGCAGGGCAACCCCGGACCGGTTATCTGTTTGACAAGCCCGCGGGCTTCTGATATGTCCATGATGCCCTGTTTTCCGGCGATTGAATGAGTACCCGGGGAACATAGCACATCAGAGAAGTAAAAGGAACTGTCAGAGATGGCGCTCTGACCAACGGGCAAACGGCTCTAAAAAAGGAGATCTTAAGATGTGGGAAGCGGAAAAATGCAATCTTTGCGGGGAGTGTCTGGTTCGGTGTCAATATGTGGACTTTGATCAGGACAGGGCCGTTTCAGAGATCCGGGAACTGATGGCCGGAAGACCGGCCGAGATTCTGAAGGAATGCGTGACCTGCTGTGCCTGTAACGAATACTGCCCCACGGGCGCCAATCCGTTCGATCTGATCAACAGACTCCAGGAGGTGCATCAATCCCTCCCCATACCCGAAAAGATGCGGAAGTTTATGGATGCCGGCGGAACCATGCCTTCCGCGGTGATCGGGGGCGATGCATCCAAACCTGTGCTGTCCCTCTGCGTCATGGACCCTGCCCTCCCTCCCGGATCCGTGGAAGGCCGGATGTTCGACGGTATGACCGTTGCCAAGGGAGGTGAATATTTCTGCTATTTAGGGTATGTCCATATCGGCATGGACAGCCCTCTAAAGGCGCATGCACAAGAATTCATCGATCGGCTGGCCGGCCTCGGGGCCCGGGAGATCGTGTTTCTCCATGCAGACTGCCATGCCATGCTCAACAAGGTGCCGGAATACGGCATCGACGTTCCTTTCAAGGCCACGCATCTCATCGAATATATGAGGGACTATGTTAAGGCCCACCCGGATCAGGTGTCGCCCTTGAA
The DNA here is from genome assembly GCA_021737785.1 of Deltaproteobacteria bacterium. Classification (NCBI taxonomy): domain Bacteria; kingdom Pseudomonadati; phylum Myxococcota; class Myxococcia; species Deltaproteobacteria bacterium. The sequence goes on along the minus strand of JAIPDI010000032.1, from coordinate 48,689 downwards.
TCGAAGGATCGCCTATCAGCGGCCGTGCGCGTCGCGGTATTCCCCCGAGATAGAGCCGGTCTTGGACGACCTGTTTGAGCGTATCGGCGTGGAACGGGTGGAAAGGACGTATGATCGAGAATCCGCCCTGTGCTGCGGAGGGTTGTTCTCGCGGATCTATCCGGATCGGATCAAGCCCCTGATGGCGGGAAATCTCAAGGACGCGACCGAACACCAGGCAGAGGCCATGGTCTTTCTTTGCCCCCTCTGCATGGCGACCCTGGCGAAAGGGGCCGACGCGCAGAATCTGAAACCGATCTTCATCACCCAGCTCGTCCGGATGGCCCTTGGCGAATTGCCGTTTCCGGAGTGATCGCGATGAGCCCCGCTGAAAAGCGGGACTGGATGCTCGTTTCCGGTTATTGCCCACTGCCTACTGTGTACAGTCTCTGCCTACTTGATACCGGATGGTCGAGCTCTCCGCCCCTTACCCCTTGCTCCCTGCTCCCTTCGGCCTTACCTGAAGAGGCCGTATCTCAGGATGACATAGACGGCCTTTACCCCGTCTTTCCATCCGATCTTTTTCCCTTCCCCGTATGACCTCCCGTAATAAGAGATCCCCACTTCATAGATGCGGCACCTGGCCCTGGCGACCTTGGCCGTGATCTCCGGCTCGATGCCGAATCGGTCCTGTTGGATGGTCAGTGCCTTGATAACCTCTGTTCTGAAGACCTTGTAGCAGGTCTCCATGTCGGTGAGATTCAGGTTGGTGAACATATTGGAGAGGAGGGTGAGGATTCTGTTCCCCACATAATGCCAGAAGAGATGGACCCGGTGGGGATCGCCGCCCATAAAGCGGGATCCATAGACCACATCGGCCCTCCCTTCGACAATGGGCCCCATCAGCTTGGGATATTCCATGGGGTCGTATTCCAGGTCGGCATCCTGGATAATGACGATATCGCCCGTCACGCAATCGAGCCCGGACCGTATGGCCGCCCCTTTTCCCCTGTTCTCGGGATGAAAGACGACCCTGTCCACAGTCGCCTCTATCCGGGTCCTGATGAGCTCCGTGGTCCCATCCGTGGAACAGTCATCCACCAGGATGATTTCCTTTTCAGGTACAGGGGAGGATTTGACAAGGGAGATCAACTCGGGAAGATGCGGTTTTTCATTGTAGCACGGTATAATGATGGATAACTTCATGGCCTGCTCTCTTAAAAAGCGTCCAAGGGGAGGGTGCCCGCATCTCCGGGCGGGCAGGAACAACGGCGTTCCTGTAAGGACCGGACAAGAATTCCAGATCCTGGGTCCCTTGTCAATCAATTAAGAGATCTCTGCACGGGTTCCGGAATAACAATGGATGCGGCGGTTACAGCGCAACGATCCTTTTTGACCTTGACGATCGCCCTATTTAGTTCAATAATACATGGAAATCCTTTCACATGAGGCCGGTCCCCAGTCCGGCCGACGCACATGGTGCATAAAATCATTGGCTGGAGGAGTGTTCATGACGCAAGCGACGAAAATGGATCCGGATGTGTTATCCATGGTCTTTGATACCATTGACAAACTCGAGAGAGAGAGACTCCCGTTGGAGACAAAGCTGGAGATGGACCGGGCAGGGGAGTTTCCCACTGAGTTGATCCGGTTCATGCTGGGCCCGGATATCGCCCTGCATCTGATCTTTATTCCGGAGGCCTATGGCGGCCTGGGCGCCGGCGCCACGGAGATCGCCCTGGTATCTGAACGGATGGCCAAGATGGATCTCGCCATCGCCACGTCGTTTTTGGCCATATGCCTGGGAATGGACCCTATCCGGGTGGGCGGAACCACCGCCCAGAAGGAAAAATATATCACAAAGATTGCCGAGAAGGGCCTTATTGTGGCCTACGGCGTCACCGAACCCGAGGCCGGTTCCAATGTCCAGTCCCTCAAGACCCGGGCCGACCGGGTCCTGGACGACCAGGGCCGGATCAAGGGATACCGGATCAACGGCCAGAAGCAGTTCATCACCAACGGCGGCGTGGCCCAGCTCTACACCATCCTTGCGGATACCCCGGACGGTCCGTCCTTTTTTATTGTGGAGGCCGGGGCCCAAGGTCTCATCCCCGGAAAACACGAGGACAAACACGGCATCAGGGCCTCGGACACCTGCGCCCTGACCCTGGAAGACCTGTATTTGCCCGTGGAGGACCTGATCGGGGGCGTGGAAGGCCAGGGTCTGAAAGAGGCCAACAAGGTCTTCGGATATACCCGGCTCATGGTGGCCACATTCGGCCTGGGCGGGGGCATGGCCTCCCTGGAAAGGACGGTACGGTATTCCAAGGAGCGCATCCAGTTCGGCACCCCCCTCGCCTCCAAGCAGGGATACACCCACCGGCTCCTGGTCCCCCATGCGGTCCAGCTGGAGGCGGCCCGGGCATACATCGAGGAGGTGGCCCGCAGGCTGGATACGGACGAGGAAGACCTTCAGGTGGAGGGATCCATTGCCAAATATTTCGCCACCGAGGCGGGCGACGCCATGGCCAATGACGGGATTCAGGCCTTTGGCGGGTACGGGTACATGCGGGAGTATGAGGTGGAAAAGATCAAGCGGGACGTCAAAATACTCCCCATCTATGAAGGGACCAGCGAGATCCAGCGCAATATTATCTCCATGTTTCGTCTCCGAAGCACGGTGCGCTCCAAGGGCGGGTTTTACCGGGAGATGGCCGAACGGCTGGCAGGATTGCCCGAAGAGACCGGGGGCCCCATCCTGGCCAGGGCAATAGATGCCATGAATGCGGTAGTCCTGGCCGCCAGGAAAGAGAAGCTCACCAAATCCCAATTTGTGATGTTCCTCCTGGCCGATATGATGACCTGGACCGAGGTCGGGAACGCCCTCTGCCGCAAGGCTGCGGTCTATGAAGGGGGCCGGACCTGCACCCCGGCGTTCATCAAGGCCGCGGCAAGAATCTTTGCCAGGGAAGCAATGGAGAAGGTCTATATCAACAGCCTCCGGATCACCCGGGGCTGTGAGCCCATGGTTGAGGGGATGACGGAGGTGCTGGAGTCCGTTCAGGCGGGGGAGGCCATGAAAGGGAACCTCAAAGACATGGACATGCTTGCTGCCGAGCTGGTGGCGTGAGGGACTGGATGCTGGATACTGGATACTGGATGCTGGATTCTGGATACTGGTTCATGGCTGATAGCTGATAAGCTGTTAAGCCTTTAGTTCTGGCGCGAAGTCTCTCTCCTTATCAGCTCAGCAGCTAATGAGCCCAACAGCTAACAGGCCTTGCGCCTCCGTAAAAAAACCGATGAACTCAACAAACCTGATGAACTCAATAAGCCCGATAAACCCCCAGCTGACCCGTGTGGCCTTGTGGCATTAAAAAAACATTATTACAGACCCAAACGCCCGGTTTCAGGCAAGAGACATCGGGAGAAGGACGAGGCCGATTATTCAAAGCCCAAGATAGACCCCGCCCTGAAGGCATCGTTTCAGAAGATCGGGATCCCTAAGGAGGAACCGTTCTCACCCGATCCCTTTCAGGTGGAGGCCATTGAACTGGTCAGGGAGTACGATGTCCTGGTCAGCGCGCCTACCGGTTCAGGAAAGACCTGGATTGCCTCAGAAGTCATCCGTTCGTTTCTCTCAGAAGACCGGAGGGTCTGGTATGCCTCCCCCCTGAAGGCCCTCTCCAACTCCATTTACCAGCAGTTCTGCCAGGGGTTCGGGCCCCCTTACTGCGGTATCCTTACCGGAGATCGAAAAGAGAATGCCGACGCCCCCATCGTGGTGGGGACCACGGAGATTCTCCGGAACCAGCTCTACGATGCCATGCACAAGGGATTCAGCATCCAGTCGGATCTGGTGATCCTGGATGAGGCCCACTATCTGAGCGATCCGGATCGGGGGGTGGTGTGGGAAGAGGTGCTTATCTATCTCCCGTCGAGGGTCAGGCTCCTCCTCCTGTCCGCCACCGTATCCAACCCGGAAGAGGTCTGCGATTGGTTGCGGACCATTCGAAAGGCCCCTAACCGGGTGGTGCGGGCAGAGGAGCGCCCGGTTCCGCTGGAGACGTTGTTTCTCTTTCCTGACGGGCTGATCACCCCTTTAGGCACCCGCAAAGGATTGAACCCAAAGGTGAAAGGGTTTTTGGGGTCAAAGAAAAAATTCGGGCGGGGACGGCATGAGAGGATTGATTTCGGAAAGATTGTCCGTTATCTGAGGGAGATAGACCTCCTGCCGGCCATCTTTTTTCTCAAGTCGAGGGCCGATTGCGACCATGCCCTCCTGACCTGCCCGGCCGTGGATAAACCGGATGCCGTGGCGCGGCGGATGAAAGGGATACTGAAAGGATTTCTAAAAGACTATCCTCACCTGAAAAACCACCGCCAGATAAAACCGCTTCTGGGTGCCATGGTGGGATCACATCACGGCGGACAGCTCCCATACTGGAAGATGGTGATCGAGGGGATGATGAACAAGGGTCTGCTGGAGGCCATTTTTTCCACCTCCACGGTGGCGGCCGGTGTTAATTTCCCTGCCAGAACCGTTGTTATCCTTCAGAGTGACCGTTATAACGGGCGGGAATTTGCTGATCTGACCCCAACGGATCTCCATCAGATGATCGGACGGGCAGGTCGGAGAGGGAAGGACAATATCGGATTTGCCCTGATCATTCCCGGCCCCTATCAGGACCCGCAACTCATCCATGAATTGCTGGATTCTTCACCCGATCCCCTCCAGAGCCAGATTCGGATCAACTTTTCCATGACCCTCAACCTCCTCCTCTCCCATACCCCGCTTGAAGTCAAGGACCTCCTGGATCGTTCCTTTGCCGCGTATCAGGAGAATCAGTCCGGAGACGCCCAGAAAAGACGGCAGGCGGAGATGGTGTCGGAATTGGCCAGGATCCTTCCGGAGGCCAAATGCGACATTACCGACCCGTTCGGGATCATGGAATATATCCGGACGCAGTCCGATCTGCAGAGGACTCTCAGGAAGTCGACCCGGACCCGGCCCCATGACAGGTCTGTCCAGGCCTACAAGGATCTGCTGACGCCGGGGAGGCTGTTTCTCCACAAAAACGGGAATATCTACGTGGTGTTCAAGACCTATTCCGACGAGGGAAGATTTATCTGCGCCTCTCATAATATCAGACGCCAGGATCCAAAGGGAAAACGACAGCTCAAACTGCGGCGGGTCGATCTGAGTCAGATCGAGGCGGTGTACGATTATCGGGTGGATCTGCCCGAAGACTATTCCCGGGAAAAGCTGGACCTCCTGTTGGACGCGGTTCCGAGGGACAGATTGACCGCGATAGAGGTTCCTGACGGGAGGGAAGGGCGGGAGAGTGAATCCATCCGGAAGGCGCGGGAAAAGCTGGAATCGCTGCCATGTCAGGGATGCCCCCATTCCAGGCTCTGCCACCGGATAAGGGGTGGGCGGCTTCAGAAACTCCTGGCTGAATTTCGTGCCTCAACGGAGCGTCCGGAGACGGCCTGGGGCGGGTTGTGGCTCAGTTTCAAGCGCCAGCTCCGATTCCTGAAGGAGACCGGCTTTGTGGATGAGACGGACCGGCTGACCCCTGACGGTCAGTGGGCCTCCAACCTCAGGCTGGATCAGCCGCTCCTGATTGCCGAAGCCATACGAAAAGGGGCGTATAATGAGATCTCGCCCGCGGAATTGGCCGGCGGGCTGGCGCCGTTTGTATGGGACCGGGGTCAGGAAATGGAACTGAAGATAAAAGGCGTGGTGGATCTGAGCAAGATCGAGACAATTTTCAATCGGTTGCTGGACCATATCGAAGAGATACGGGTCTTGAAGGCGTCGCGGGGCTTCCAAAACCCTCCCATCATGTTCTGGCCCGCGGCCGCCCTCTTCATGTGGGCAAGGGGGATGGCGTGGGAGGAACTCCTTTGCTTCGTGTCCGCGGACGAAGGCGACATGGCATCGCTCATCATGAGGACCGCAGACCATCTCAGGCAGGTGGCGGATCTCCGTGAGACCCACCCCCGACTGGCATCCGTGGCCGGCGAGGCGATCGATCTCATCTTACGCGAACCGGTGTATATCCTCTGACCCGCCTAGCCCAGGCCTGCAGCGGACATGATGTCGGGGACCAGCTCTTCCTTGCCGATGGCCATGATGTGCACGCCGTGGCACATCTTTTCGTCTTTGACCCGTTTGATCATACGGCCGGCGATCTCGATTCCCTTGTCCAGTGCCCTCCCCTTGGGCGCTGCGGCCATCTCGTCGATGAGGGCCTGGGGAACGTTCACCCCGGCCACGTTCTTGTTCATGAAGCGGGCCATGGGGGCGGAGGTAAGTAGGATGATGCCTGCCAGGACCTTGACCGGGAATTGCCGGGCATAGTCCATGAACCCCTTGAAGTGGTCCAGATCGTAGACCGCCTGGGTCTGTATGTACTCGGCCCCTGCCTCGATCTTTTTTTCAAACTTGACGAGCTGGGGTTCCAGGGGGTTGGCCTCGGGGGTGACAATGGCCCCGGCACAGAAGGAGAGGTCCCCCTCCAGCTTATTTCCGCCAAGGTCCTCTCCCTTCTCCAGCCTTCGAATGGCGGCGAGCAGTTGGCTGGAATCGAGGTCAAAGACCCCTTTGGCCTCCTTGTGGTCGCCGAAGATGACCGCATCCCCGGTCAGGCAGAGGACATTATGGATACCCCGCTGATGCGCAAAAAGGAGGTCGGCCTGGAGGGCCAGCCGGTTGCGGTCCCGGCACGTCATCTGCAAGATGGGTTCCCCGCCCATTTCCCTCACCAGGAGCGCCCCCCCCAGCGAAGGAAATCGCATGACCGAACTCTGATGATCGGTCACATTCATGGCATCCACCCGGTCTTTGAGGAGTTCAATGTGGTGGGCCATCTTGTCCAGGTTCGTTCCCTTTGGGGGCGCTACCTCGGAGGTGACAACGAATTTCCCCGAGTCGAGGGCCTTCTTAAATGCGGAAACCATGACAGACCTCGTGTGGCAGGTAAAGGTTAAGGCGCAAGGCGTCAGGCGCCAGGCGCAGGGTGATGAAGCGGTTGAGCCGCTAAGCTGTTAAGCCGTTAGCCATCAGCTATCAGCTATGACCCATCAGCTGTTCGCCGGACCCAAGTATCTGAAACCAGCGGACGGAAAGGCCGGTAGCAGTATGCAGTAGGGAGTAGGCAGTAGGCAGTACCCGGAAACGAGCATCCAGTCCCGCTTTTCAGCGGGATCTCCGCTTCGCTACGACCGGCATCCAGTATCCGGCATCCAGTATCCAGTATCAAGTATCAAGTATCAAGTATCAAGTATCCAGCCTCCACTTCCCCGGCCGCAGCGCTGCCTGATGATTTCGGGGTTTCTGAAGCCTCCGCATGGCGTCGAGCCGGTTCAGGTCCTTCAGCCGGTTATAGATGAGGGTCCAGGCGCAGTCCTTGTCGCTGTCGATCTCGCACTTCCCGTTGTTGGTGCCTCCGCACGGCCCGTTTACCAGGCCCTTGTGACAGGAGGTGACCGGGCAGATCCCGCCGGTCTCGCCCAGGATGCAGTCCCCGCACTGGGTACAGACCTCGTCAAATTGTCCTGATTGGGTCTCCTTTCCGATGAAGAGGGTATCCAGGGCAGGGACGACCATTTTTTTGGACTGCCTGGCGATATTCTGAACGCCGAAGGCGCAGGCCATGATCAGGAGAACATCCGCCTGGTCTATGCGGGTGCCGTACTGGTCGAGGGCCTCCTGCGTCAGGTTGTCGCAGGCCACGGCCAGGACCGTGTCTCCGGTCACCATCTTCCCTTTTTCCGAGAGCTGTTTCCTCATGGCCTCCACCTCTTGAAGGCCCCCCGTATGGGTCATGGTGGGGCAGGTCCCGCATCCGATGATAAAGACCCTTGCCAGGCCGTCCAGGAGTTGATCCAGCTCCGCTTCGGTTTTTTGCTGGGTAATGGATCTGATCATGAGCGACTCCTCTCCTTTTCCAGATCGCACCTGAGACACCGACCGGCTTCCCAGATGGCCTGTTCTGCCGTGAATCCCCTCTCTATTTCCCTGAAGTCCTTCACCCTGTCGTCCGGGGTTTCGAGCGCCACCTGAATCCTGGGCCGATCTTCAACGGTTTCCTGTTCAAGGGCCAGGCCCGCGTCCTCGGCCAGGGCCGTCTTTTCATCCGGGATCCGGATCCTCCCGGTATCCCCTTCCAGATACTGATGGATGGCCAAGGCCGCCCTTCTCCCCGAGGCAATGGCCCTGATGAGGTACGTGGGTCCGGTGGTAAAATCGCCGCCGGCAAAGACCCCCTTGATGTTGGTGGAAAGGGTGTTCTCATTTACCGCCAGGGTTCCCCACAGGGCCCTTTCCAACTGCCCGTCTTCCGAGAGGAAGGAAGGATCCGGGGCCTGGCCGATGGAGATGAACACGTGATCGGCCTCAACGATCTGGGTGGCGGACTCATCGAAACGGGGATTGAATTTTCCCTCTTCATCGAACACCGAGATGCATCGGACAAATTCAATGCCGGTTACGCGACCCTCCGCGCTGAGGATGCGGCGAGGCCCCCACGACGCGTTAATGACGATTCCTTCCTCGAGGGCCTCTTCGATCTCTTTTTCCCATGCCGGCATTTCCTGGCGGGATTCGAGGCAGAATATCTGTACGTCCCCGGCCCCTGTCCGGAGGGCGGTCCTGGCCACATCGATGGCCACATTCCCCCCTCCCACCACCACGGTTTTTCCTTTCAGTTCCATCGGCCTTCCCATTCTCACATCCGTGAGGAACGCCAGACCGTAGGCCAATCCTTCCAGGCCCTCTTCCTCGCCGGGTATCCCGATCCGTCTGCTGGCCTGGGCCCCGGCCGCGATAAACACGGCGTCGTGGCCTTCGTTCATGAGGTCGTTGACCGTGTGTTTGGCATCTATGGGCGAGTTGTAGCGGATCTCTACCCCGCAGCTTTCGATATAGGCGATCTCCTCCTGAATAACGTCCCGGGGAAGCCGGAATTCAGGGATCGCCAGGCCCAGCATGCCGCCGGCAACGGGCTGGGCTTCATACACGATGACCCGATACCCCATCTCGGCCAGGAAATAGGCGCAGGTCAGACCGGCGGGACCCGCCCCGACCACGGCGACCTTCCCGGACCTGGTCACGGGAAACGGGGCCTCCCGCCTCCCGATGTTCCGAAAGTACCAGTCCGAGGCAAAGCGCTTGAGGGACCGGATGGCAACGGGATCATCCAGTTCGCCGCGCCGGCATTTGAATTCACAGGGGTGAATGCAGATGCGTCCGCACACGGCCGGGAAAGGGTTCCGTTCCCGAATAATCTCGACCGCCTTTTCATTGTTTCCCCTGGCAATGGCCGCAACGTAATTGGGGACATCGATCCCGGCAGGGCAGGCATGCTGGCACGCCGAGATGACCATGGCGTCACAGGCGGCCCCTGCGCAGCGCTGTTCCAGGATATGGTCTTCATACTCCTTTGAAAAGTACCTGAGCGTGGAAAGGGCCGGCTTGGCGCAGGTCTGGCCCAGGCCGCAGAGGGCCGTCTCGGTGATGGTCTCCCCCAGGTCCCGGATGGTCTGGATATCCGTGATCTTCCCCCGGCCCTGGGTAATCCGGGTCAGGATCTCCAGGAGCTGGGTGGTGCCCAGCCGGCAGGGCGCACACTTGCCGCACGATTCCGACTGGGTGAAGCTCAGGAAAAACCGGGCGATCTCCACCATGCAGTTGTTTTCGTCCATGACCACCATGCCGCCGGAACCCATGATGGCGCCGATACGTTGCAGGGTGTCGTAGTCGATCGGGAGATTGAGATGCTGAGGCGGCACGCACCCGCCCGAGGGGCCCCCCATCTGCACGGCCTTGAACTGTCTCCCCTTGGGGATGCCGCCCCCGATGTCGAAGACCACCTCTCTCACCGTCACGCCGATGGGCACCTCCACCAGGCCCGTGTTGTTGACCTTTCCGGCCAGGGAGAAGATCTTGGTCCCCTTGCTTTTCTCGGTTCCCACCTCGCTGTACCATCCGGCCCCCCTCCGGATGAGCGGGGGGATATTGGCCCAGGTCTCCACATTATTGATGTTGGTGGGCTTTCCCCCTAACCCTGCCTGGGCGGGAAAGGGCGGCCTGGCCCGGGGCATTCCCCGTTTTCCTTCAATAGAGGCCATGAGGGCGGTCTCCTCGCCGCAGACAAAGGCCCCGGCCCCCATCTTTAATCTGAGATCGAAATGGAATCCGGTTCCCAGGATATTCCGGCCCAGGAGCCCAAGTTCGGTCATCTGCTCGAGGGCGATGGTCAGATGTTCCACTGCAATCGGATATTCCTCACGCACATATACATACCCGTGTTCGGCGCCGATGGCGTAGGCCCCGATGAGCATCCCTTCCAGGACGGCGTGAGGATCCCCTTCCAGGATGGCCCTGTCCATGAACGCCCCTGGATCGCCTTCGTCCGCGTTGCAGATGATGTACTTGGGCCGGCCCGGGGCCTGGCGTGCAAACCGCCATTTGAGTCCGGTGGAAAAGCCGGCGCCGCCCCTCCCTCTCAATTGCGCGGTGATCACCTCCTGGATCACCTCTTCAGGGGTCATTCGGGTCAATGCCTTGATAATGGCCTGGTAGCCGCCCGCCGCGATATAATCCTCGATCCGGGTGGGGTCGATGCGGCCGCAGTTGGCCAAAATCCGTCTCTCCTGTTTGCTGTAAAAGGGAATCTGATTCCTGTAGAAGATGGGATTTCCCGTCTTCGGATCGTGATAGGCGAGACGGTCGATCAAACCACGCTGTTTCACCGTCCGGTCGATGATCTCCGCCGCATCTTCAGGCCCCACCTCCTGATACTGAATCCCCATCGGCTCAATGGCGATCACCGGGGCCTTGGCGCAGAATCCATGACACCCGGTGGCCCGTATCTCCACCCGGTCTGAAAGGCCCTGTCGCTCGACCTCGGCTTCCAGCGAGGATTTGACATCTGCAGACCCGTAGGCCCGGCACCCGGTCATGCAGACCTGGACCACGGTCTTCCGATCGTCCATCTGAGCCAGGATCCGGTTGCGGAGCCATTCCAGTTGTCCAACGGATGATAGCTTTTCCATGCCTTATTCCGACTCTCTTTCCTGTTTGCGGAACTGGGCCAATATGGTGCTCACCTTGGGAGGGGAAAGCCTTCCGTAATAGGTCCGATTGACCATCATGGTGGGGGCCAGAAAGCAGGCGCCCAGGCAGGCGACGGTCTCCAGGGTGAACTGATAATCGGGACTGGTCTCCCCTTCCTCGAGGCCCAACTCCTTTTTCATGACCCGCAGGATGCTCTTTCCGCCCTTTACATGGCAGGCGGTTCCCCGGCAGACCCTGACCACGTATTTCCCTTTGGGCGTGGTGCTGAACCCGGCATAAAAGGTGACCACGCCCTGGACCTGGGCGGGAAAAAGATGAAGGGCCTCACTGATCGGTTCTATGGCTTTGGGCGGGATGTATCCGATGGCCTCCTGGATATCCTGCAGGAGGGGGATAAGGCCCCATGGCTCGCCCTTGTGTTTTTCGATGATGGATGAAATCCGGGTCCAGTCGATCTCTTGCGGCATCATGTTCCCACCCCCGGTGTCTCAAGCCGGACCTGACAGGTCTTGAATCCTTGCCATGACCCGGTCCCCGGTGCTGTCAATTCAATCAGATTCATGGCATCGTTTTCATGAAAGCCCGTGGGGATGAAGACCTGTCCGGCTTGTAAGGTGTCGTCTATGCGGACTTCCCGGATCAGGGCGCCCAAGCGGGATTGCACACGAGCCCGGTCCCCGGTATGGAGGTTCAGCCGGTCCCCGTCAGCCGGCGATAAGACCACCTCGTTGTTCAGCCCAAAATCGGCGATCCGTTTGGAACGGCCGGTACGGGTCCCGCTTCCCAGGTGAAGGCGTTGTGATCCCAGAATGGCGGTCAGGGGATAGTCGTCGTCCATCTCCTCCCGATCGCCGGCCGGGAGGGGAGAAAACCGAAAAGGTCTCCTGGTTTGGGTTTCACGGATCCAGGTCCAGGCCTTTCCGGAGTCTTCCCTGAGACCGGCGTACATCGGAATCAGGCGTGCGATTTCAGCCCGTATGGCATCAAGGGAGCCATAGGCCTTGGGATATCCCATCTTCACCCCTAAACGGTCCAGGATCTCCCAATCGGGTCTGGCGTCTCCGGGCGGAGGTACCACCGGAGTGAAGCAGGAGATTCTGCCCTCCATATTGGTAAAGGAGCCCCCCTTCTCGGAAAAGGGGGCGCCCGGGAGAACCACATCCGCCAACCGGCTGGTTTCGGTGTGGAGGATATCCTGCACCACCAGGAGATCCAGGCCCTTCAATGCCGCCGCTACCCGTTCCTGTTGAGGGAGGCCTCGCACCGGATTTTCTCCCATGATCACCATGGCCCTGAGAATTCCCTTTTCAGTCGCCTCTATCATCCGCACCCCATTTAATCCCTGATCCGGCGAGATCCGCACCCCCCATGCCCGTTCCCACTCCCTTCTCCGCGAGTCCTCGTGAAGGGGCGTACGGCCCGGAAGGGTATCGGGCACGGTCCCCATATCCCATGCCCCCACCTGATTGTTTTCCCTTGCCAACAGATAGAGCCCCGCCGGTTCACGGGCCAGACTCCCCGTCATCATGGCCAGATTTAAAACGGCCTCCATTGCCTGGACCCCATGGCGGTGCTGGGTGATCCCATGACCTACCACAAAGCTGATCTTTTTCCCCTTCAAGAGGTCTGCCGCCTTTGTCAGAGCTCCCATCTCCGATCCGCTCGCCATGCAGAGCCGTTCAGGATTGAAGGAGGAAAGGGCCTCGCTGTATGGACCGAAGCCTTCTGTAGATCGTTCAATAAATCCGGGATCATGGGCAAATGTCTTCCACATGAGGGCGGCGAGGCAGGTGATCAGTTCGGCGTCCTTATCCGGGACAACGGTCAACCAGAGTGCAGAGAAGGGGAAGAGGTCTGTTTTTCGAGGGTCCACCCCTATAATGGGAATACCTTTTTGGGCGGCCCTTTTGAGGTGATAGGCGACTACCGGGGCGGAGTGCCCCGGGTCGGCCCCCAACACGACAATAATTTCGGCCTTCTCGAGATGCGCGAGCCGGGTGGGGCGCCGCCTGCCGCCTGTCTTCTCTTCCACCACCTGGAGGGCCTCCCTTCCGGCCATGAATCCGCCATTGTCCACGTTATTTGTACCCACCAGGACCCTGGCCAGCTTCTGGAAGAGGTAGTTTTCCTCATTGGTGCATTTTGAAGACCCGAAAAAGCCGATACTTTGAGGGCCGTCCTCTTTCTTGATATCCAGGAGGCGGCCGGCAACATAATCGAGGGCCTCATCCCAGGATACCGGGGTGAGGTCGTTGTCCCTGCGGATCAGGGGCTGCGTCAACCGCTCGCGGCTGTTGAGGAAGTCGTGTGCAAAATGCCCTCGAACACAAAGGGTGGCGGCGTTTACGGAACCGGGAAGACCGGAGGGATTTATTTCTACGGCCTTTTGCCCGGCCACCCCGATGCGGATGGAACAGCCCACCCCACAGAAACCGCAGGTGGTCAACGCCTCTCGCTCGGGCGTCCCCACATGGCCGCCCATCCTGGGCGTCAGTGCCCCGGTGGGACAGATGGATACACAGGTTCCGCAGAACGTGCAGGAAGAGGATTCCAGGGGAAGATCGTAGAGGGTGGCCGGTCGCGAAGCAAAGCCCCTCATATGATAGTCGATGGCCCCGGCCACCACCAGTTCATGGTCTGCACGGATACATCTTCCGCACAGGATACACTTGCTCAGGTCCCGAATGATGAACGGGTTGGCCAGCTCGATCGCCTTGTAATTGGGGGTGGGATAAAGCCCGGTCTCCCCCAGTCCCATCTGACCGGCAAGCTCGCGCAACTGACATCGGTTTCCCTTGCTGCAGACCAGGCACGACTCGGGATGTTCGGCCATCATCAGACGAAGGATGTTTCTCCGGTGTCGCATCACACGGGAGGAGTCTGTCCGGATCTCCATGTCCGGGGCCACCGGAGTGACGCAGGATGCCATGATCCGGCCGCTCTTTTCATCCTCCACCAGGCATAGGCGACAGGCCCCGACCGGCTTGAGGTCGGGATGGTGACAGAGTTTGGGTATTGGAATCCCGTGCTCCTCTGCCGCCTCCAGGACGGTGGTCCCGGGCGGGCAGCTCATCCGCGTCCCATTGATGGTGAGGGAGATCTCTTCCACGAGCGTTTCTCCTGGTCCTGGATACTGGTCACTGGATACTGGATGCTGGATACTGGATGCTCGTTCTTGCTTACTGCCTGCTCCTTACTCCCTACTGCATACTGCTACTCCCTACTGCATACTGCTGGGCCTACCTTAATTTGGCCGCATCCAGATAGTGCCTCAGCTTTTCTTCACCCCCGATGGTGATGATGTGGATCCCCTGGCAGAGGTCTTTGAGGCCCTGGACCGTCTCCGCAAAGATGTCGATACTGGCCTTCTGTCGATCCGGGGCCCTGGCCAACCGCTTGATCATCCAGTCAGGGATCAACCCCGATTTGAAATGGCGGTTCAAAAACTGCGCCATGCCGGCGGTCCTCAGGATCATTACCTCCGCAATGACCGGTATCCCGAACGTCTTGACCTGTTTCATGAATTTTTCAAACCGGCCCAGGTCGAATACCGGGGTGGTCAGAAAATATCCCGTCCCGATCCGTGTCATCTCTTCCAACTCCTTCATCTCCAGATCGGGAACGTTCTTTCCCCACGCAGATTCGACCCCCGAACCCAATACAAAATCGGCCTTGGACGGAAGTTCCTTCCCATCCACAGTGCTCCCTTGGCGCATATGGTCCAACACAGAGGCCAGTTTCCCGGCATCCACATGGAAAAACATCATCTCCTGGAGGCTGTCTCCGGTGATCCGGTAGTCTTCGGTAAAGACAAGGAGATTTTCAACCCCTGCGTCATGGGCCAGCAGGAGGTCCTTCTGTAATTGGGGCCGGCTCTTGTCCCGGGTGGTGGTCTGATAAATGGACTCGAACCGGTTCTGATTCAGAAGATGGCAGGTCCTGACGCTGTCTCCCACCACCCCCTCTATATCCAACTCCGGAACAGCCACGCCGTCAACGCGGCCCCTGACCAGTTCCAGGCTCTTGATGAGCGCCTCCGGGCCCCCATCGACAGGGGACTGGATTTCCGAGGTCACGACAAATCGTTTTTTATCGAGGGAGTCCTTTAGCTTCATCCGCTTTCTCCTTATGGCAGCCAGATAGGAATTGTGGGTTGTTCAGGCCACAATGTCTTGTTACGGCAGCTCACCGTCCGTGGTCAATCCCAACAGCCTGGCCACCTCTTTTTTTAATTGGGGCAGGGGGAAGGGTTTTGAGAAGCAGACGTCGGCCCCGTATTCTTTCATCTTCTTGAATTTCTCATCATCCAGATAGGCGGACAGGACAATAATCTGGGTTTCTTTTGTTGCTTCATCGCTCTTGATCTTGCGGCACACCTCATACCCTTTGATATCCGGCATCATGATATCCAGGATCATCAGGTGGGGCTTGAAGTGGTTGACCTGCAGTCCCGCCTCAAAGCCGTCCGACGCAGAGACCACCTCATAATCGTGTTCGTCTTCTTCCAGGGCCTGGACAATGGTCTCCACAATAATGGGATCGTCGTCCACCACCAGAACCCGCTTCCGTTCGTCAACCGGCGAATCCCCCTCGGGGACAGGAATCCCCTGTCGATTCATGAATGCGATAAGATCCGTCTGTTTGATCCGGCGGTGCCCCCCGACGGTCTTATAGGCCTGGATGTGCCCCGACTCTATCCAGTTGATAATGGTCTTGGGCGAGACGTTGCAGTATTCGCTCGCCTTATAAACTGTCAATATGCCTTCCATGACGCAAGGATCCTCCGTGTGCGGGTTGAGTTGATTTTACACTTATTATAGAATTTATAGTATGTCAAGAAAAAAAACGAGTTTTTATGAAAAAAAATTACGATAAAAACAATAAAGTCTATAATAACTGTATCAGTATCATGGCATTGTTTTCTTTTGCTCGAAGGTAACCTGCGATTCTCGGACGGTTTCGGGATTTCCCCGTGCCGTCTGTACAGGGCGAAGCGTCGATTGGGCCTTGGCGATGTTTTCGGATTGCAGCGAGGATACTTCAGAATGGGGGGATGGGCATCGGGTAAGCAGATGCTATCCGGTCGGTGCCCAAGGAGGACGATCAGGACTCCGGCGGATCCGCAGTTTCTTTGTGTACTGGAAGGGTAATGGTAAAGGTGGTGCCGGAATCGGGATGGCTTTCCACCCGGATATCGCCGCCGTGATCTTTGATGAACCCGTAGCAGACAGACAGGCCGAGACCTACGCCCTTGATGCTGTCTTTGGTCGTAAAAAATGCATCGAAGATTTTGCTGAGGTCCTCTTTTCTGATGCCGGTCCCGGTATCCGAGAATTCTATATGGAGCATATCCTCCACCACCCTGGTGGCCACCGTCAAGGTCCCCCCGTCCGGCATGGCATCCCTGGCGTTGGCGATCATATTGAGAAAGACCTGCCTGAGCTGATTCTTAGAAGCATACACCGCTCCGAGATTTTTCCCCAGGGATATTGACAGGGTAATGCTGTGTTCCCGGAGCTGTTTTTCGTGGAGGAGGAGGATTTCGTCCAGGATATTGTTGATGTCTGAAGGCTGTTTGGTTTCTTCATCGGGTTTGGAGAACGACAACATTTTCCGGAGCATTTCAGAGAGCCTTTCCGTTTCCGACAGGGCCATCTCCAGGATCTTTCGACGCTTGTTCTGGGGGGAGATCTCGGTTTTCAGCAGTTCCAGGGTATTCATGATGCCGTAAAGGGGGTTGTTCAGCTCGTGGGCGATCTGAGAGGTCAATCGTCCCATGGCAGCCAGCTTTTCGGATTGCAATAGCTGTTCCTGGGTCTGCCGGAGCTTCCGTTCCATGTTCAAGCGTTCTTCCAGGTCCACAAAAATGCCCACAGAGGCCGTTTCAGCGCCGTCGGCGTCATAAATAATAGCGGAGGAGAGGTTTCCTTCCACCACCTCGCCGTCCTGACGGACATAGACCATCGGGTAGGATCTCAGTTTGCCGACCGGGCCGTGCTCAGGGCTTCGCATCATCTGCATGACCCTTTTGGCTGTTCCCTGGGGATAGATCCTGTCAATATTCATCTTGCCGATGACGTCCGTCGCCCGGTAACCGAGGGTTTCCTCTGCGGCCTGATTCCAGATGATGATGTTTCCTTTCATATCTGTGGCCATGATGGCATCGGGCGAACTCTGAATGATCTTGTTCATGAAATCATTGGCCTTACGCAACTCCATTTCCCGCTCGATGAGCTTTCGGCGAAGGCGGTTCTCTTCAGTGACATCCTTGCTGATCCCCACCGTGCCCAGGACATGCCCCTCGCTGTCGCGCAGTTCGGCCAAAGAGAGGCTGATCTCCACCTCCTGATCGTCTTTGCCGATGAGGGTAGTCGGGTAATTATTCACAAATCCTCTTGCCTTTACCTCGGCCATGAGCCGGCGCCGCTCTTCCGGCGCCTTCCACAGGGCTTCGATATCCGTTCCCAGGACCTCTTCCTGCGTATAGCCCAGCATATGTTCGGCCCCCGGATTAAAGGTAACCACCTTCCCCTGGAGGTTGGTGGTGATGATCATGTCCGAGGAATTGACGATGATGTTTTCCAGGTATTCCTTGTTCCGGCGCACCTCTTCCTGCAGGCCGACCCGCCGGGTCACATCCCGGATCCCTTCGATGACCTGGACGATCTCGGCCCCATCATTCAGGATAGGGGTGGCCATGATCTCTTCAAAGATCCTGTTTCCGTCGCCTGTCATATGCTCATGGATGGCAGAATAGCTGGTACCGGTTTCCAAGACCTTGTCAAACGGACAGACAAAGGCATCGCCGCTGCATACTTCGGAGGAGTGGCGGGTGATCTCATAACAGGGTTTCCCCAGTACGGTCTCTTCGGTGACCCCGCTTTCCCTCAGAAAGGTCCTGTTGACCCGATGGATGGTGCGGTCCCTGTTCAGCACCATGATCTTGTCGGCAAGGGAATCAATAAACTTCTGGGACCAGTCCCGTTCCTTTCGGATGGCCTCTTTCGAGGCCTGTTGAAGTTGCTGCGTTTCCACTTCTATCTGGATCAGGTCCCAGAATAGACGGGCCCCCCGATGGTCGATAGAACTGATGTGAAGGGGCTTGGTGCGGATCATTCGTTCCCTGATATCCATGGAACCGGTCAATTCAATGAGAAGATTCAGACCCGGAAGGGGATAAAGATCGGTGAAATCAGAGGTGGTGAAGATTCCCATCTCCATGGCCCGGACCATACCGGGGGCCTCCGGATCAGGATCTGCTACGCCCACGATTTCCAGTCTTAACCGTGTCAGACGTTCGTCGCTAAGGAGCATCAGGAGGTTATGGCAGGCATTTCCTCCTCCGATGATGGCGGCCTTCAGCGTTATCCGTGATTGCGCGCCCCTCTTGATCAACTGATGGTTTCCATTCATCTCCCTCTCCCCGTATTCGAGATTGATCAGATGGTTCCAGTGTCACTCCACAAGAGGATAGTCCTCGGCCGGCATAACCGCAACCGAAAATATCTCACCCGGAAGCGGAGAGACACATCCCCCCAATGATTGTCGGAATTAGACGCTTTGGTGGTAACTCGAAAAAGACCGAGCCCGACCCTTCAGGGAGTGCAGGAGACATCAGGCCAGGCCCGGAAAGAAGGATTTAGGAAGAGGAACCGGTGTGTGTGGCTAATATTCCGGGGGCATTTCCTTGAGTTGAGCGAGCGAGAAGACAGGACCGTCCTTGCACACGTATTTGTCCCCGATATTGCACCGGCCGCAGATCCCGATGCCGCATTTCATCCGCATTTCCAGAGAGAGGATAATCCGTTCCGGCGGGAATCCCAGCTTTTCCAGGACCGGCTGGGTGAACCGGATCATGATGGGCGGGCCGCACACGATGGCAATGGCGTTGTCCGCACTCTTGATCTTTTGTTCGGTGATGGTGGGGACAAACCCGACATTGTATTTCCAGTCAGGGTCATCGGTACCATCCACCGTGATATGCATATGGATGTCATCCCGCTGCTCCCATGCCGCCAGTTCATCCTTGTACAGCAGCATGCCCGGGCTTCTGGCCCCGTACACCACGGTGATGTCCTTGAATCTGGGTCGGTTTTCGGGGTGCAGCATATAGACGATGCTGGATCTCAGGGTGGTGAAGGCAAACCCGCCGCCGACGATGACCACATTTTTTCCCTCCATCTCGTCCCACGGATACCAGTTGCCCATCGGCCCCCGGAGTCCCATTACATCCCCCTCTTTCATATTGTGGAGATGGGTGGTGACGAGCCCGACCTTGTTGACCGTAAAAGCGACAAATCCCTTTTCCGTGGGCGAGGATGCGATACCGATGGGGATTTCACCCTTACCCGCCACGGATAATTCCGCAAACTGCCCCGGCGTATAGGCAAATTTCTCCTCATGTTCGGGATTCAGAAAAACAAATCTGAAGGTCTTCAGATTCCTGTCCTCGGTTTCGGTGGTGATCCGATCGATTCGGACCGGATAGGGCAAATACGGATTTTCCAAGGGGGTGACCTCCTTAAACATCCAAGGCGGCCTAACGGCCGCAACCAAAGATATTTGAAATTCAGGAATTCAGGATTCAGGAATTCAGGAATTTTGACAAATGTTCTTCCATCGTGCCAATTCGTCAATTCCTTAATTCGCAATTCCTCAATTCGCTTTAGATGCGTCTGACCACAGAAGCTCTGAGACGATCTATAAATATAGACGCCCTAAGGGCCTAATAGGTGTTCATCCGCTCGCAGACATCCCGTATATCGATGTTGACCGGGCAGTAGCGGACGCAGCGACCGCAGCCGGAACATTGAACGCCGTTGTCATATTTGTCCACATAGTACTTCAGCTTGTGCATGAACCGCTGGCGAACGCGTTGGACTTTGACGTCTCTCGGGTTGTGCCCGGAGCCGTGAAGGGTAAAGAGGGGGAACATGCAGGAATCCCAGTTCCTCATCCTGTCGCCCTCTTTTCCCGAGACCTCGTCCTGGATGTCAAAACACCAGCAGGTGGGACAGAGATAGGTGCAGGTCCCGCAATTGAGACACCCAAAGGCGACCTCTTCCCAGAAGGGGGCATTGAAGAGATCGTTGGTTTTCTTTGCCTTCAATTTGTCCGTGGGAACGGATGCGGTGATCTTTTTAGAGGCGGAGGCGGCCAGTCCTTCCGCGGCTTTCAAATCGTCCTGGTCCGCGGCCCTTCCCCCGGTCATCTTGGCCAGAAACGCCTCTCCTTTGTCGGTAATGCCCTTGATCAGGTAACGATCCCCCAGATCGAAGATAACGGCATCCAGGCCCTCTTCATGAAACGGGCCCCCGCCCACTGCGGTACAGAAGCAGGTCGAACAGGGATCGCTGCAGCCCAGGCCGATCAGGGTGGTCGATTCAAAATGCCGCACCCACCAGGGATCGCGGTACTCGGGATTATCAAAGTTGCGCTTCACAATCTGGAATGCATGGGCGTCACAGGGCCGTATTCCCACAACGGCTCTCGGGGAATAGTCTTTTGGAGATTCCTTCAGGATGTTGGCCTCAGGGTCAGCGCTGTCCAGGGTGTATTCAAACAGCCGTTCCGATTGGGGATAGATCACCGATTTAGGGGAAAGCCTGCTGTTTTGAAAATCAAAATCAGCGGTCTTCCCCTCACTCAGGGGCATGAAGGTGTGAAAATCCCCGTCCTTCACAGGCACCAAAAGGGTGTAGGCATCCTTCAGCCCTTCCAGCGCCTTTATCCATTCTTCCTTGGTGAATATCTTATCTGTCATGATTGACCTCTATGAAACATTTCGGTAGATGGCTCACACGGAGACACAAAGGCACAAAGAAAAATAAAAGCCGGGACATGTTAAACCAATATCGTATCTCTCTGTGGCTTTGTGTGAGACCATTTTAGTTCACTTTAGTCACCTATTTTATAAACTCGTTATAGTCGTCCGGCCGGTATACATCCAGGGGCGGTCGCTGGTCAACGGTCAGCCCCGCCTCCCACGAGAAGAGGTCCTGGCAGTCTTTGTTGAGTTTCTTGGTAAACTGCCGCATGGAGATCCCCATGGGACAGACCCGTTCGCACGCCCCGCAGTCCGTGCACCTCCCTGCGCAGTGATACGCCCTCAGAAGATGGAAGGTCATGGTGTCGGTCGGATCGCTGCTCTTCCCCACCCACTGGGGTTTTGATTCATCCACAAAACAGGTGGGACAGTAACACAAGGGACAGGCGTTGCGGCAGGCATAACAGCGGATGCACCGGGAGATCAGCCGGGTGAAGAACCCCTGTTTCTTTTCCGGGTCCATCTCCTCCACCTTTTCCACATCCTGATACGGCGACACATCGGTCTGCTCTTCCACCAGATCGCCTAAGAGCTCATCGTAGATCACCGGATTGCGGTGAATGCAGACGGCGCAGTTGGTTTGCAGAAATTTCTCCTTTTCAAAGGTCTCTTCAAAGTCGGCGCCCTTTACGGTAAAGGTGTTGCCATGCTGTTCTATATCCGATATCTCTTTCTGCTTTACCGCTCGCATGACGGCCCGGTGATCGATCATCCCCTCGCACGGAATCCCCACGATATAGAGCTGATCCCGCTGGATCTGGTTTTCGATGATGTGGGTGACGATGTTCCGGGAATTGCACCCGTTGGCCACGATTCCGATTTTGTCGGTTCGCCGGGTCAGATAATTGCACAGGTTCAGACCGCAGAAGTTGTCCCAGTAAAGCCGGTCCGCCTTATCCGGATCGGTGATCAGGAGGGGTTCGTTCATCATGGGGACGGATCCTTTCTTGTACCCGATGAATACGTCTATTTTTTTCTCCTGAAGCAGCCGCTTGGCGATCTCCTGGATTTTTTCAGTATACTTGAGCATTATGCCACCTCAGCTCTCTTTTTGATAAAATACCGGGCCGGGCCCAGGTCCTTCACTTCCTTTGCCACGGTATTGGCCACATCCACGAATTTGGTGGCCTCGGCCGAAGATATCCACGAAAAATGGAGCCTCCCCGGTTCAATGCCCACATGTTCCAACAGGCCTTTTAAGAGCGCAAATTTTCTTCTCGCATAGTAATTACCTTCCAGGTAATGGCAGTCTCCGGGGTGTCACCCGGACACCCAGACGCCGTCGGCCCCGTGTCGAAAGGCGGCCAGCACAAACTTGGGACTGACCCTGGCCGAGCAGGGGACCCGGATAATCCGGAAGTCGGGGGGATACTGAAACCGGCTTACCCCCGCCAGATCGGCCGCCCCGTAGCTGCACCAGTTGCAGAGAAATGTTGTTATTTTTGCTTCCCAGTCACTCATGATCTTCTCCTGGTTGCTGATTGCTGGTTACTGGATACTGGATACTGGATACTGGTTACCGGATAGTGGAGACGGAATCCCGAATCACTCAATCCCTCATTCCTCAATTCCTCAATTCACCCCTATATCTCATTGATCATGGCCATGATCTGGTCTTCCCCGAATCCCCTGAGATTCAGGGCCCCGGACCGGCACGATGCCACGCACAGGCCGCATCCCTTGCACAGTACCGGATTGATCTCCGCCTTCCCTGCAAAACGGCCTTCCAAGACAAAGGAGGGCGCGGAATAGGGGCAGACGTCCACACATACGCCGCAACTACTGCAAAGCAGCGGATTGACATGGGCGATGGTGCCGCTGACCTGGATCTTCTTCCTGGCCAGGAGGGTGACGGCCCTGGATGCCGCGGCCTGTGCCTGGGCCACCGATTCATCGATCGGCTTGGGATAGTGGGCCATGCCGCAGAGAAAGACCCCATCCGTGGCAAACTGGGAGGGTCCCAACTTGGCGTGGGCCTCGACAAAAAACCCGTCTTCATTTATCGGCACCTTGAAAAACTGGGCCAGTTTTTCATCCCTGTAGGGGACGATGGCCGTGGCCAGGGAAACCAGGTCGGCCTTTATGAGGACGGGCCTTCCGAGGATTTGATCCATGACCTCCACCTCCAGGGTCTCCTGACCGGCGGTGACCCGGGGCTTCTGATCTAATGAAAACCGGAAAAAGAGGATGCCGGCAGCCCTTGCCTTGCGATAGAGATATTCCCGCTCCCCGTATGTCCGGATATCACGATACAGGATGTATACATTCATATCCGGATTCATCTCCTTGAGATGAATGGCGCTCTCCATGGAGTGGGTACAGCATACCCTCGAGCAGTAGGGCCTTTGAGGCTCGCGCGACCCGACGCATTGAATAAACACGGCGGTTCCGAGGGATTTCAGAGAGGGGTCCGGATCCATCAATTTACGGTCCAGTTCCAGATGGGTGACCACCCTGGGATCTTGGCCGTAAAGATATTCATCCGGTTTGAATTCAGAGGCCCCGGTTGCGATGACGGCCACACCATGTTCAAAGAGGTCTTCCTTTCCGTCAGCGCCCAGGGTCGTCTTAAAGCTCCCGACAAATCCGTCAACGTTCGTCAGTTCCGTCCCCAGACGCACATGGATGTTGCTGTCGGAGGTTATTGACGCGATCAGCTGGGAGAGATTCTGCTGAATATCCTCGGCCTTCCAGGTCCTGAAGAGGTTGAGGGCCTGCCCGCCCAGTGCGGATGACCGCTCTACCAGGCACACCTCATAGCCTTGATCGGAGAGGCTCTTTGCCGCGGACATCCCCGAGATCCCCCCCCCCACCACCAGGGCCTTCTGATCCACATCCACTTCGACTTCCAGGAGAGGCTCCACCATGGCCGCCTTGGCCACGGCCATGCGAACGAGATCCTTGGCCTTTTCCGTGGCCATGATCGGATCGTCCTTGTGGACCCAGGAGTCCTGGTTCCGGATGTTGGTCATCTCAAAGAGATATTTGTTCAGACCTGCGTTGATGAGCGTTTCCTGGAACAGGGGCTCATGGGTCTTGGGGGTACAGGCGGCCACCACGATACGGTTGAGATCATTCTCCGTGATCACCCGGGTCATGGCCTCCTGGGTATCCTGCGAGCAGGTGTAGAGATTGTCCGTCACATATTCCACAAAGGGGAGGGATGCGGCATAATCCCGCACTGCCGGCACATCCACGACCGAACCGATATTGATGCCGCACTGGCATACAAAAACGCCGATACGGGGGCGTTCACCCATAATGTTCCGCTCTTGGGGGACCTCACGGGTCCGGGTCAGGGTATTTCGCGCGTCCCGCAGAAGGGCCCCTGCCTCGGCGGCTGCAGAGCTGGCCTCGATCACGGACTGAGGGATGTCTTTGGGTCCGGCAAAGGCCCCGCACACATAAATCCCCTCCCTGGATGTGGCCACAGGATGAAATGAAGGGGTCCGGCAGAACCGGCCTTCGGTCAGATCGATTCGCAGTTCCTGGGCCAGGGTGACGGTCTCGGGCGAGGTTTCAAGCCCCACCGAAAGGACCACCATATCGAAGTGCTCTTCAACGATCTCTCCGGCTTCGGTAGCGTATTTCAGCAGGACATCATCGCTTCCATCGACAGGATCGATGGTGTGGACCCTGGAACGGATAAAGCGAACGCCGTGTTTTTCCCTGGCAGTGTCGTAATAGCGTTCAAAGTCTTTTCCATGGGTCCGCATATCCATGTAGAAGATGGCGCAATCCAGGGCACCGCCCGCGTGTTCTTTGGCGATGACCGCTTCCTTGATGGCATACATGCAGCAGGCGGAAGAACAGAAGCCGTTGTCGCACCGGTTGATGTCCCTTGAGCCGATGCATTGGAGCCATGCAATCTTTTTGGGTTCCTTGTGATCGGATATCCTGGCCAGGTGCCCCATGGTGGGTCCGGACGCGGACAGGATTCTTTCAAATTCCATGGAAGTGATGATATTCGGATGCGCCGCGTAATTGTAGGTCTCAAATCGTGATGGATCAAACGGCTGGAAACCCGGGGCCAGTATGATGGATCCCACATCAAGGGCAAGGGCCTCGGGCTTCTGGGCATGGGATTCCAGGGTGACTGCTCCGGCCCCGCAGGCCTCCACACATTGATAGCATTCGCAGCAGTATCCGCAGTTGAGACACCGGCCGGCCTCCCCTTTTCCGGTCTCCTCGTCATATCCCAGTTCAACTTCAAAAAAGTTGCCTGCCCGCTGATCAAGAGGCCTCTCCGGCATTCGGGCCCGGGACTGTATGGGCTGGTTCTCGGGGATTGGACGGTATGCCGGGTTTTCAACGGCAAGGGGAGTCCGGCCTTCGGCCATGTCACGGCCGTCCAGATAACGGACAATGGATTCGGCCGCCTCCCGTCCTGCCGCAATGGCGCCGATGGCCACCCAGGGCCCGGTTTGAAGATCGCCCCCGGCAAAGACGCCTTTGCGTCCGGTCTCGTAGGTCACCGGGTCTGCTTCTGTAGTCCCCCACTTGGAGAATCCGATATCTGAAATGTCCTCTAATGCCGACAGATCGGGACGCTGCCCGATGGCCGGAATGAGGTGATCGATCTTGATATCGTACTCGCTTCCCGGGATCGGAACAGGACGTCTTCTGCCTGAGGAATCGGCATCGCCCAGTTCCATTCGGATACACCGGAGTCCCACAATTTTTCCATCTTCGACCAGGGCCTCCTGGGGGGCCGACAGGTAGCTGATTTGAACCCCTTCCGCCTCCGCGGCCCGGATCTCTTCTTCCCAGGCAGGCATCTCGGCACGGGTCCGACGGTAAAGGATGGTGACCTCTTCCGCCCCAAGACGGATAGCGGAGCGGGAGACGTCTATGGCCACATTGCCCCCGCCGACGATGGCCACTCTCTTTCCGACCGCCGCGGTTCCCTTGAGGTTCATCTCTCTCAAAAAGTCCACCCCCTGGCGGACCCCCCGGGCCTTTTCCCCGGGGATTCCCAGCTCGATCCCCTTATGGGCGCCGAGGGCCAGGTATACGGCGCTGTATCCGTTGTCCAAGAGATGATCCACGGTCAGATCCCGGCCCAACGGCGTGTCGGTCTTGATCTCAACACCCAGGTTGGTGATCACCTCGATCTCGTTGTCCAGGATCTCCCTCGGAAGACGATGATCCGGGATCCCCACCCGCAGCATGCCCCCGGGTTCCGGCAGGGCCTCAAAAATGGTGGAGAGGATGCCTTTCCGCGCCAGGTGATAGGCTGCCGAAAGCCCGGCAGGACCCGAGCCGATAATGGCCACCTTTTCCGTCCTGGGGGGGGCACACGCGATTTCGATGTCTCTGGGATCAAACTGATCCGCGGCCAGCCGCTTAAGGTCCCGTATGGCCACCGGGTCATCCACCTCGCACCGCCGGCACGCGTCTTCGCAGCCGTGGGGGCAGATGCGGCCCAGGACACCGGGCAGGGGAAGGTCTTCCATGATGATCTTGAGGGCTTCCTTATATTTGCCCTGGCGTACCATCTGTACATACCCCTGCACGTTCAGCCCGGCCGGGCAGGCCAGCCGGCAGGGGGCCTTGTCTGTTTTCTGGATGGAAAACGCCCCGGGAATGGCCTGAGCATATTTCTTGAATGCGGCCTTACGTTGGTTCAGGCCCTGGTCATATTCATTGGGAAGACTCACGGGGCATGCCTCGGCGCAATCGCCGCAGGCCGTACACTTGTTCTCATCGATAAAACGGGGGGTTTTGTGCAAGGTCACCTGAAAGTTCCCCTGGGTCCCCTCAACCTCCGCCACTTCCGCACATGTGATCAGATTGATGTTCAGATGCCGGCCGACCTCGACCAGTTTGGGTGAGATAATTCACATGGCGCAGTCATTGGTGGGAAAGGTCTTGTCCAACTCGCTCATGACCCCGCCAATGGCGGGCGATTTCTCCACCAGGTGAACCAGATATCCTGAATCGGCCAGATCCAGAGCGGCCTGCATTCCTGCAATTCCACCACCTACCACCATGACGGATCCAACGGTTTTTCCGGGCATGAAGTACTCCTTATGGGATTTTCTTGAAACGGCGCTTGGCCGGAATTTGGGGTTCAGTCTTTTTCTCATGATTCCTGAAGGCTGTCAATAAAAAAACTCCCAGGGTTTTCCAAGCGGCCGCAAGGGGACCCCCTGATTGAAATTGGAAAAATAACCCCTTGAAGCGGGGGCATGGCCATGATACATTGTCGCCAAATAGATCCCATCCATCCCTGCGGTTGATCAATACCATCGCGAATGCGTGTAGACCCTGCCTCGGCTGCAAAAACGCAAGGGTTTTGCCCGGCGAGGGGATATCATGCCTGAATCGGAGCGTCGTCCATGTCTGAAAAAGAGATGCCCACCACCAGAATCGGCATTGTCGGCGGTGGCGGGTTTTGCAGGGAATTCATCGAAAAGACGATGATATACGGCAAGAACTTTGTTAACGGGGCCCGGATCGTTGCGGTGGCCGACCCGGATCCAAAGGCCCCGGGAATCGTCCTGGCCCGCGAAATGGGGCTGATCGCCGTTTCCGACTATCATGAATTCTACAGCCCGGAGCATCGGATCGATCTCATCATCGACCTGGTGCCCGAAGAGGCGGTTTTCAGCGATATTCTGGCCACCAAGCCGATCCATATCCGTCTCCTTTCCAACCGCGTGTTCAGATTGCTGTGGAACACGGTAACCTGGCAGGAAAAGGAGCTGAGAGACCGCACCAAAGAACTCATGACCATCCTGGATGGGATCCAGGATTTTATCGTAGTGATCACACCGGAGAGAAAGATCGTCGAGGCGAACCGGGCCTTCCTGGACCATATGGGGTATTCCCGGGATGAGGTCATCGGCCGGACATGTCACGAGATCTTTCAGAATACCAGCGAGCCCTGTGCCCAGGGAGATATTGTGTGTCCGCTGAACGAGGTGATCCGGAACAGACGGCCGGATCAGCAGGTCCTGACCCGGGTGGGCCATAACGGTGAACTCCGGTATATCGAAGTGACCCTCTTCCCCATATGGGAGAGCGATGGAAAGATCTCACGGTTTGTCGAAATCAGCCGGGACATCACCGACCGGAAGCGGGAAGAAGAGGAGATTACCCAGCGACTCGAACAGATGGTTGAAGAACGGACGCGACAACTGGAAGAGACCCACGAAAAACTCCTTCATCAGGACAAGATGGCGTCTTTGGGAAAACTGTCTGCGTCGGTGGTCCATGAAATCAACAATCCCATTGCCGGGATGCTCAATCTCCTCGTACTGATCCAGCGCATCATTGATGAGGGATCTGTGGGAGAGAAGGAGATCGGGCAGTTCAGGGAATATGTCCATCTCATGGAGACCGAAACCCGGCGGATCAGCCGGATCGTCTCCAATCTGCTGGCCTTTTCCAGACAGTCAAAATTGACTGTCGGGGAGGTCAGTATCAACCGGATCATTGAAAAGACCCTCTTTCTGAACGCCAATCTCCTGAAGATAAACCGCATCAAGGTCACCACCAATCTGGATCAGAATCTCCCGGATGTATTGGGATCGGAAGATCAGTTTCAGCAGATTATGATGAACCTGATATCCAATGCCGCCGAGGCCATGGAAACTGACGGCGGCATCCTGAACATCGCCACCGTGCATTCCCTGAGACATAACAGCGTGGTGGTCTGCATTCAGGACAGCGGGGTGGGCATTTCCAGGGAAAACCAGAAGCGCCTTTTTGAGCCCTTTTTCACCACCAAGAAAAAAGGGAAAGGGGTGGGCCTGGGGCTTTCCGTGGTTTATGGAATCATCGAGGAGTATGGGGGCAGCATCGCCGTGTCCTCCGAGGTGGGCAGGGGAACCACCTTTAGGGTGGAAATTCCTCTGGGTCAAACCGGGGACAGGGACAAAGAGGGATCATAAAAGGAGAAGACACCTGCCGATGGAGCATACCAAGATCCTTATTGTGGATGATGAATTGATCATGCGGGAATCCCTGGCCGGATGGCTTCAACGGGACGGGTACCATGTGGAGAAGGCGGCCAGTGGAGAAGAAGCCCTGGAAATGCTGAAGGGCGTCAAGTTCGACATCCTCCTGGTGGACATGAAGATGGAAGGGATGAGCGGCCTGGACGTACTGCGGAGTGTCCGGGAGAGCGATCCGGACGTGGCCGTGGTGATCATTACGGCGTTCGGTTCCATCTCCACGGCCATCGATGCCATGAAACAGGGGGCCTATGACTATCTTCTGAAACCCTTTGATCCCAATGAACTGGGGATGCTCATTGAGAAAATCGTGCAGCGTCAGGCCAGGGAGCGGGAAACCCTCTTTCTTAAAGAGGAGTACAGGGAGAGGACCCGGTTCGAAAATATGATCGGGCAGGCTCCTTCTATGCAGAAGGTATTTGATTTGGTGCAGGACGTGGCCCCCAACGATGCGACGGTGTTGATCCTGGGCGAGACCGGAACGGGCAAGGGTCTTGCGGCGAGGGCGATCCATACCCAGAGCCCCCGTTCAGAGGGACCTTTTGTGGTGGTCAACTGCGGCGCCTTTCCAGAGCATCTTCTGGAAAGCGAGTTATTCGGATATCAGAAAGGGGCCTTTACCGATGCCAAGACCACCAAGAAGGGCCGGCTGGAACTGGCCCACCAGGGGACCCTCTTCCTGGATGAGATCGGCGAGATCAGCATGCGGATGCAGATCGACCTCTTGCGAGTCCTGGAGGACAGGGTGTTTTACCGGGTGGGGGGCACACAGCCGATAGAGGCGGACTTTCGGGTCATCGCCGCCACCAACAAGAACCTGGAGGAGGCGATCAAGGAACGAACCTTTCGGGAAGATCTCTATTATCGGTTGAATGTGATCGCTTTTGCCATGCCGCCGCTGAGGGAACGGAAAGAGGATATCCCTCTCCTGGCGGAACATTTTCTCAGGCGTTTTGCCCAGGAGACCAACAAGGATATCGACCAGATCAGCCGTGAGGCCATGGACGAAATGATGCTGTATGAATGGCCGGGGAACGTGCGGGAGCTGGAAAACGCCATTGAGAGGGCGGTGGTTATCGGCAAGGAAAGAAAGATTATGCCCGAGGACCTCCCCATCTTCCGCCAGGAATATATTGAGTCTGTCGAGGATCAATCCCTGAAATCAGTGGAGCGGGAGCATATCGCCCATGTACTCAAAAAGAACGGATGGAACATCTCCAAAAGCGCAGAGATCCTGGGCATTGACCGGACCACCCTGTATAACAAGATCCGGCGCTACGGCATAGAGAGGGCGGACTAAAGGCGCTCTGCCTGAGCCTCATCACCTGCCTTCGACCCATCCTCCCAGCCGTTTTTCACGAAGCTTCAGATGATATTTTCAAGTCTTACAGCCTTCACCAAAAGGCTTTACGGTTCCGCTTGTGGACCACCTTGGATGCAAGCCGCTATCCAATCGACAATCAGAAATCGACACGCATAAATCCTATGAGGTCTTTTTCCGCGGCTACCACCAGGAGACGACCTTATCATTGGCAAAGATCGTATTGATAAGCCTCTCATAATCCACCGGGCCGTCATAAAGCGGAAACTCGGAGGCCTCGTTTCCTTCCGACAGGATGGCCATCAGGGTCTTGGTGGTGTCATCCGGCTCTGACTTCAATATGTGCAGCAGTTTCATATCAGGCTCCTAAAGCGGGTAACCGCAACCAAAGTGGCTCTCGAGTGATTGTCTCCAGACATCTGGAATGTTGGAATAATGGAAGGTTGGGAAAGGAACCTGGATCACCCAGGAAAGGTTTTTTTCCTTAAACCCATTATTCCATCATTCCATACTTCCATTATTCCAAATTCAAGACGTCACCCTCCCACAATCATCTGCTTGTTTTTTGTTACAGAAAACCTCGGAATAAGGGCCTAAAAGGGTATGATGAGATCCATTTCTTTCAGCTTCCGCCCGATTTCTTCCAGACTCAGGTACTGAAAGCCGTGCTCGTCCGCGTTTATCCTGTTGTTGGAGAAGTACTCACATTCCATATCCTCCAGCCATTCCAGGTTTTCCTTGTACTCCTCGGTCATATCCACTTCCACGTCGATGACGAACATATATGCGTAGAAATTCTCAACCGCCAGGCCGAGGGTGGAGCGGGATCCTTCCCAAAGATCTTCTTTCCTTCGCACCAAAAAGGCCACATGTTTGACGTCTTCCATCTGTATGACTCCTCCTAAGGCGGCCTGACGGCCGCAACCAATCCCGCCATGCGGGACTCACACCCCAGTACCATTTTCCGAAGCTACCCCAGAGCAATCGGTCCTCCGGAATTGCACAGGGCATGCGGGGTAAACAAAGCCACCAAGACACAGAGATTTTTTTGTCTAAAGGCTATTAAAGAATAAGGAGCAAAACCTCTTCGCGCCCGCCCCGTAGCTCCGGCAGATTTATCCGCCGTGAGTCTGGCAGATGGTACTGGGGTCCTTTGTTTACCCCGTGAAATGCTGCTATGCAGCCTCCGAAGGAGGATTTCACTGGGGCGCCTTGGCCCCGTTAACTTTTTATCCCGTCAAACCATGTCTCGTTTAACTGGGACCGGAGTGACAGCGATAGCGTAGTTAACCGGGGCGGTTCAACAGAACTTCTCCGCATGGTGTCCCGCAGGGCGGGATTGCAAACAAAGAAGCTAAAATGCCACGTACCGGTCACACTCTTCAATCAATTCGCCATGCCTGGCCTGGGTCCCATAATCCTTTTCACCGATTCCCACCACCGGCGGTTTGAGATTATGACTTTCAAACCCCACATTGCAGAGGGACATCTTGGCCAGACCTTCCAGTTCTCCGAAACGGGGGTCCTGGGTCAACAAGGTCCCCAGATGGGTAAAAAACAGGATGACTTCCACGTCCCCCATATTTTTTGCCGCCCCGCATAGCGCAATCAACTTATCCAGGTGTTTATTGGAACTGACAAGAATTCCCAGTTTTTTGGACATATCCTACTCCTAAGGCGGCCTGACGGCCGCAACCAATCCCGCCATGCGGGACTCACACAAAGCCGCTAAGACACAGAGATTTATTTGTCTAAAGGCTATGACCGGATAATGGCCCCTCAAGACTTCTCCGCATCATGCAGAGAAGTTAATCCAAGGATCTATTTCACCTTGAGATAAAAGTGGGTGAATCCATCATCATCCTTTTCGCCGAGGTATTCGTGCCCGGCCTTTTTGGCAAAGCCGGGAAGGTCGTTTTTCGTGCCGGGGTCCGTGCCCAATATCTCAAGGACTTGACCCGACTTCATCTTGCCCACGGTTTTTTTTGTCTTAAGCAGCGGCATGGGGCAGCTCAGCCCTCTGCAGTCCAAGGTTTCATCCGGTGTAATGTCGGTGGTCATGATACCCCCCTCCTCATATGAGTTATTTTATTGCAAACACTTCAAGATATAAGATGGCACCCTCATCTATTATTCGGATGGATCCATCAGCGGAATATCCGCCTGGTTTGCCTTTTAACGCGGTTACATTTCAACAGTGAACTTGTCGGTTTCCTCATTCCACGTGGCAAGGAGATAATAGGCGCAAAGGATCAGGAACAGGATCACCAGGGTCCACATGTAAGTGAAATAATGCGGCATAAACGCCCTGGTGCCGATCAGGGCCGTGAATCCTTCGGAGGAATTGATCAGGGTCTTGAAAAGGGATGTGGACAGGGAAAAACAGATCACGGCGATGATGAGCTTGATCTGACCTTCCCCGGCCCTCCAGACCGAACCGCTTCCACAGCCTCCTGCCACTACCATGCCGAAGCCGAAGACAATGCCGCCCACCAGGCTCCCGAACCAGAAGGTCTGGGTCACGTAGACCGCTTCCCCCCTGAGGCCGGTCCATTTCAGGACCGCAAAGCCCAGGACGCTTATCATGAGGCTGATGGCGATACCCCTGGGCACCTCCCCCTCGCCGGTCATGAAGGGATCCCTGAACCCCCGGACAAAACAGAACCGGCATCTTTGAATGATCACTCCGAAGGCAATGCCGCACAGGAGGAGTCCCCCAACCCGGGTAAGGGCCTGGCGGGTATAAAGCCAGGCGCAAAATACGGCAAAGATAAATACGGCCGCACCCATATAAGGCTCAATGCGAAGCCAATTAAAGGCGTTTTCCCTTTTCTTGGACTGACCCGCGCCGGAGGCCCCTGACGGCAGGTGCTCCAGCTCCCAGTATATATATCGGAGCCCCAGATAAGCGCCGACGAATAGCCCCACCATCATGGCAAGCCCGCCAAGAGAGAGGGCGCTGAAGGCCGTATAAAAACCACCCACATTGCAGCCGCCGGCCATGGCCGCCCCGATGCCCATCAGGGTTCCGCCCACGACGCCCTTGAGGAGTTCCAGGGGGGGCGCCATTCGAATGGCAAATTGTTTGGACATCAGCGCTGCGCCAAAGGCGCCCCAGAGAAGTCCCAGGGTCAGGATTGAATTGGTGGAAATGAGCGGGGAAAGCGGCGGAACCTGGTAAATCCCCACCAGGCTGAAGAACCAGTCCCCCCAGTTCCTGAGCCCGCCGGCCACGCCCCATGGTCTGGCCCAGGCAAAGGTGATCACACTCATGATGCCGATCAGGACACCGCCGAACCATATGGGCCAGTTTTCAAAAAAGATTTTCTGATAGGCCTGCCTCAAAAGACCGGCCATTACACTGTCGTTACGTTCATCATTCATGATAATTATTCCTGATGGGGTTAACAGCCTTCGTCTTGTTCAATCACAAATGTCTTCTTCTTGGCAGGAGCCGCCCGGGGAGGCGAAGGAGTGGGTGGCGCGCTCTTGCCTCGGCCCGCTTCCTGCCTCGGTGAGACATCGGGCGCGATCAGATCGGCATTTTTTTCCACCTTGCCGGCCAGGGCGAACAGTGTCGCCAGGTCATAATATCTCCACGCGATCGTGAAGGTAGGATCCGCCTGGATGGCCTTTCGAAAATACTCCTTGGCATCCAGGTATTTTCCCCTCTCATAGGACTGTTGACCAAAGCGGAGCATCTTGACGGAAAGGGCCTTGTCAGGCGCCGGCGGTATCTGTGATTCGGCTGAGACGTATGGCGAAGGAAAGCAGAGGGCAACGGCAAATAAGAGAAAGAAATGGAATTGACGGGATATGAACGGGAACTTCATAGCCACTCCTCTTGCTTGGGGTTGCTGTTTGTCGACAGCCTTCCCCGGGTCAATAAACGCCGGGACCGGCTGAAAACGAATACAAATAAGTCTAAGGGTTTTCTGAGAAACGTAAAGGATACGTGCAGCAAAACGTCTCAGGTATGACGCAACCGAACCTCCCCGATTCATTTGCCGTAAACAACCGCTGCCGGCTGACTGAATGGAGAAATTACATTCATGTTGAGCCGGAATTGCTTGCTTTTTTATGAACTTGAGGGGAGATAATATAGCGCACCGGTCCCGCATGTCAAGAGGTTTTACCACAAAATGTGGACTCCTTGCATGGATAGGGGATGCAGTTTATGTTGTTGACACCCATTCCTCTTTTACGTATCTTCACGCTTGCAGCACCACCCAACCGAGATGGGGTCCC
This sequence comes from Deltaproteobacteria bacterium, assembly GCA_021737785.1. Classification (NCBI taxonomy): domain Bacteria; kingdom Pseudomonadati; phylum Myxococcota; class Myxococcia; species Deltaproteobacteria bacterium. The sequence goes on along the minus strand of JAIPDI010000032.1, from coordinate 14,268 downwards.
CGGCGTTTGAAATCTTAACGCCGTCGCCACCCGCGAAAAGAGAGATTAAATGGAACTGAATGAACTGGACATGGAAGTGTCGAACCTCGGGGAATGCCGGATTGCATCTCCCATGGGTTCGCCCGATTTCCTCAACGATGAGGAACGGGTCCCGTTTCACTCCACCCTCACGGAAGCGGAGGCCATCCTCAAGGCGGGCAAATCCCTTCTTTCGTTTGAAATGGCCGGACCCAGAAAGAAGATCTATTTCGATCCCTCGAAGCTCAAGTGCGGCATCGTCACGTGCGGGGGCATCTGTCCGGGGTTGAACGACGTGATCCGCGCCATTGTACTGAGTCTTTATCATCATTACGGCGTTCCATCGGCATTCGGTTTCCGGTACGGATACGAAGGCCTCTCGCCGTCATATCGGCATCCCCCTATGGAACTGGATATCGAGAAGGTGTACGATATCCACTTGAAAGGGGGGACGATCCTGGGTTCATCCCGGGGGCCTCAGGATGTGGTGGACATGGTGGACACCCTCGAACGGATGAACATCGGCATTCTGTTCACCATCGGGGGGGACGGCACCCTGCGGGGAGGGGAGGCCATTTCCGAGGAGATCTATCGACGCGGCCTCAAGATCAGCGTGATCGGCATCCCCAAGACCATTGATAATGATATCTCCTATGTGGAAAAATCATTCGGGTTCGAGACCGCAGTCGCCGAGACGCGGACTTCCATCTACTCGGCCCATGTGGAGGCCGAAGGCGCCCGGAACGGCATCGGACTGGTGAAACTCATGGGGAGAGAGTCCGGGTTTATCGCGGCCCATGCCACACTGGCCAACAGCGACGTCAACTTCTGCCTGGTGCCGGAGGTTCCTTTCGGACTGGACGCATTTTTATCCGCTCTTAGTGAGAGACTTGAAAAGAGGCGCCATGCCGTCATTGTGGTGGCCGAAGGTGCGGGGCAGGGCCTCCTGGAGAAGACCGGCGAGCGGGATGCATCCGGCAATGTCCGCCTCACGGATATCGGGATCTTTTTGAGAGATCGGATCAGGACCTATTTCAAAGAGAAAGGGGTTAAGATCACCCTGAAATACATCGATCCCAGTTACACCATCCGGAGCAGGCCGGCCAATCCTCATGATTCGGTATTCTGCCTCCTTTTAGGCCACTGCGCGGTGCATGCGGGGATGAGCGGCCGGACCAATATGGTCGTGAGTTACTGGAACGGCGAATTTGTTCACGTGCCCATACCTCTGGCCGTTTCAAAGCGAAAGCACGTGAATCCGGAGGGCCGGTTGTGGAGCAGTGTATTGGAATCCACGGGACAACAGAGGGAGATGGCCTGATATTGTGTATGCCTGCGGCCGACGGCGCCCTTTTACACTGTGTAAAAAATATGGACAGGTACATGCTCCGCCCTCAAGGTTTTGTACCCCGAAGAACCCCTATTCTCTTGTGTCCCAGAGGTGTTTAAGGGACATAATGCATGTCGCGCGACTGGCATAGCCGTTGCAAAAACCAGCTTGGATTTCTGTCCCTCTGAGGTCCACACAAACCCGGATAAGCGAGAAGTGGGCGCGCACGGTCAAGAACAGCCCGTGGCATGCGTGTTCTGTATTTCGTGTTCAACTGTCGGTGTCCCGTCCAAAAATGCAGCGGTCCGGTATGCCACCCTATACGCCAAATGTACGGGTGCAACCAAAAGACCCCGACAGGAGAATTGGATGTTTTAGGAATTCACTAATAATGGCAACATGTTATACACAAGAGCGATATTTGGGGCAAAGGATCGCAGCGACCCGGAAGGCTTTTTAAAAGACGTTCGGAATTTAATGTTGATTTTTTCTTGACACCCCCCAAAAATCATATATAAAGGACCTTGTTACAAAATGCACAAGGCTTGTCCGCGAGAAGAATTTAGGTGAAAGTTCCGCCCATCCCGGGCCAGAACCATATCCCAAGAAGAGGAGGATGTTGTATGTCAAATCTCATCGCACCGCATGGCAAAGAAGAAAAGTTGATTCCGCTATTATTGGAGGGAAGCGAACTCCAGGCCGAGACCGAAAGGGCCAAGACACTTAAGCAGATTCCAATCACCTCAAGAGAGACCTCCGACCTTATCATGTTGGGGATCGGCGCCTTTACGCCCTTAACCGGTTTTATGACCAAGGCCGATTGGAAGGGCGTATGTGACAACTTCCTCATGGCGGATGGGACCTTCTGGCCTATCCCCATAACCGTTTCAACTAATGACGAGGATGTAAAAGAAGGGGATGAACTGGCCCTGGTGGACGTAGAAACCGGCACCACCATTGCCACCATGAAGGTCACCGAAAAATATACTATTGATAAGGAGTATGAGTGCAAGGCCGTGTTTACCACGACGGATATGGAACATCCCGGGGTGGCAAAGGTCATGGCCCAGGGCAAATACAACCTTGCGGGACCGGTTAAGGTCCTGAGCGAAAGCTATTATCCCGAGCACTTTAAGGGCCTTTATCAGCGGCCGGCCGAATCCAGGAAGATTTTTGAGGACCTGGGATGGAGCAAGGTCGCGGCCCTGCAGCTCCGCAATCCCATGCACCGTTCCCATGAATTTCTGGCCAAGATCGCTGTCGAGGTCATGGACGGCGTTTATATTCATCAGCTGGTGGGCAAACTGAAGGCCGGCGATATTCCTGCAGAGGTCCGCGTCAAGGCCATCCAGGCCCTGGTGGACAACTACTTTGTCAAAGGCACCGTGGTCCAGGGCGGATATCCCATGGAGATGCGGTATGCAGGGCCCAGGGAAGGATTGCTCCATGCCGTCTTTCGCCAGAATTACGGGTGCAGCCACATGATCATCGGGCGTGACCATGCGGGCGTAGGTGACTACTACGGTCCTTTTGATGCGCAGAAGATCTTTGAGCAGATTCCGGAAGGCGCGCTCAAGTGCCAGAATCTCAATATTGACTGGACATTCTTTTGTAACAAGTGCGGTGGAATGGCCTCCATGAAGACATGCCCCCACGGCAAGGAAGACAGAATCCTTCTCTCCGGTACGGTGGTCCGAAAGACCCTCTCCGAGGGTGGAGAGCTGGATCCGAGATTCTCCCGGCCGGAGGTTGCGGCCATACTTCAGGATTACTATCAGAATCTGGAGGAAAAGGTCGAGATCAAGCTGCACGGCGCGGCCACAGGTGATGTGAAGAAATAAACGGAAGGCCACCTTCTCCACCCGGGAAGGTGGCCTTTTCAGTTCTAATGTCGCTGGATTATTGGATAGCACAGAGTATAAAGAGTATCATAGAGAAAGGAGGTGCAAGAGCGCAGAGTTTCCATTGATTGGTGCAATCGTTCAAAGCCTTAAAACCGTTAATTGTTGTAGGAGGTGTAATAATGCCAAGTTTCGTATTTACAGAAAAGTGCGATGGTTGTAAAGGGCAGGACAAAACAGCGTGTATGTACATTTGCCCCAACGACCTGATGGTGCTGGATAAAGAAAAGATGAAGGCATACAACCGGGATCCCTCCATGTGCTGGGAATGCCAGTGTTGTGTCAAGATTTGCCCCCAGCAGGCCATGGATGTCCGCGGCTATGCAGACTTCATTCCCCTGGGCGCCAGCTGTACTCCTTTGCGGGGTTCTCAGGACATCATGTGGACCATCAAGTTCCGTGATGGGAGCATCAAGCGGTTCAAGTTCCCCATCCGGACCACGGAAGAGGGTACCGCCGATCCGTCGGGCGGATATCCCACCCATGACGACCTGAACAGCCCGGCCTTAGCCACCGAGCCTGCTTCTTTAGGACTCGATGCGGTTCCCTCACTATAAAGAAAGGAGGTATGTAGATATGGCAAATTTTGAAACAGTAGAAGTAAAGACCGACCTCCTGATTCTCGGTGGAGGATTCTCGGCATGTGGTGTGGCCACAGAGGCAGCTTACTGGGCCAAGAAAAACGGCCTGAAGGTGACCCTGGTGGATAAGGCCGCCCTGGATCGAAGCGGCGCCGTGGCCATGGGCCTTTCGGCCATCAATCAGTATGTCGGCGTAAAAGACGGGGAGAACACCGTTGAGGATTACGTCCGTTACGTGCGTCAGGACCTGATGGGTGTTTCGCGGGAAGACCTGGTCTACAACATCGCCCGTCACGTGGATTCAACGGTGCACCTCTTTGAAAAATGGGGTCTCAAGATCTGGACGGACGAAGCGGGCAAGTATGTCCATGAAGGCCGCTGGCAGCTCATGATCAACGGTGAGTCTTACAAGATCATCGTGGCCGAGGCAGCCAAAAACGCCATTGCCGATGCGGGCGGCGAGATCTTTGAGAGGGTCTTCATCGTAGAGCCCCTCCTGGATGGCAACAAGTGTGTGGGCGCGGTGGGATTCAGCACCCGTGAAGAAAAAATCTATGTGTTCAAGGCCAAGGCCACCGTTGCCACCATGGGCGGTGCGGTCCACGTATTCCGGCCCAGGTCGGTCGGTGAAGGGTTTGGGCGTTCCTGGTATCCGCCGTTTAATACCGGTTCCAGCGCCTATTTCACCATCAAGGCCGGCGCGGAGATGACCTGTCAGGAAGTCAGGTTTATCCCGGTAAGGTTTAAGGATGCCTATGGTCCGGTGGGTGCATGGTTCCTCCTCTTCAAATCGAGGGCCATCAGCGCGGAAGGCGGCGAATACATGGCAGTCCGGAAGGAAGAACTCAATAACTGGGCTCCCTACGGTCTGGCCAAGCCGATTCCCGCCAACCTGAGAAACTATCTCGGTATGCTGGACGTGGATGCCGGTTTAGGGCCTCTGTATATGGAGACTTCCGAGGCCATTAACAAGATTGCCGATCAGTTCAAGGATGATCCAAAGGCATTCAAGAAGAAGATGAAGGAACTGGAGGCCGAGGCATGGGAAGACTTCCTGGATATGACCATCTCCCAGGCCCATCTCTGGGCGGGTCTGAATGTCAAACCCGAAGAGAAGCATTCCGAGATCGCGGCCTGTGAGCCCTACTTCATCGGCTCCCACTCCGGTGCCTCCGGCGCCTGGGTGAGCGGTCCCGAAGATATGGATACCCCCTACAAATGGGGTTATCCCAATATGTGCACCACAGAAGCACTTTTTGCAGCCGGCGACGCCTCGGGCGCATCCAGCCATAAGTTTTCTTCCGGTTCCCATGCGGAAGGCCGGATCGCGGGTAAGGCGGCCATCAAATACATTGTGGATCATAATACCGAACCCAATGTGGATGCCGCAACGGTGGATGCGATCAAGGCCAGACTTTTGGCGCCTCTGGATCGCTATCAGGAATTCTGCAAACTGACCACTGCTCCTGATATCAACCCCAACTACCTTCTGTGGCGCCAGTTCATGGACCGCCTCCAGAAGATCATGGACGAGTATGCCGGCGGCGTGACCGCGGCCTTCAAGACCAGCAAGGCCAATCTTGAAAGGGCCATGGAGCTGTTCGTGTACCTGAGAGAGGACGCCGAGAAGCTGGCTGCCTCGGATATCTACTCCCTGGAAAGGGTTTGGGAGAATGTCCAGAGGATGTGGCAGGGCGAGGCCCATGTCAGGACCATGCTCTTCCGTGAAGAGACCCGGTGGCCCGGATACTACTTCAGGGCCGACACCCCCAAGATGGACGAGGAAAACTGGCACTGCTTTGCCAACTGCCGGTGGGATCCTGCCAGCGGGGAATGGGAGATGAGCAAGAAGGATATCTGGAACATCCCCGGTGTATAACCCTCTAACCTGAGCTGAACATACTCCAGGCGCCGTTTCCACGGGCGTCTGGAGTATTTCTTTAATTATCGTCAGCAAGCGTTTTAAGTGATCTAAGATGCAATTGCTCAATATCCTGTGGCTGAATGACAGGCCCAGTCCGTAGTCGCCCCGCCTGAGAATGCCCGCAAGGGGTTTATCCGCTGAATATTGAGCTGATATATCCTGTACCTTAAGTATACTTTAGGGTTTTCGCACTTTAGACACTTACATTTACCGTCTCAAAATTATTTAGACTCCCGTCATTCCGGCGAAGCTTGTCCCGGACTCCGATCCCCGCAAGTGCGGGATCTTCGACCGGGAGCCGGAAAACAGGCTTTTTTAGATGCCGCCTAAAGTTCGATAAGTCGAGACTCTCATGAGACAGTTATTCATTGAGCGTATTTGGTCGATGTTCATTTTCGCGTCGCCGTGGTGTGAAAATGAATATTGACGAAATACGCTTTTTGTATTAATAGACCTTTACAAAAAACTACAACCCTGGAGGATACAATGGCAGATGTACAAACGACAAGCCAGACCATCTTGGTGGTCGGCGGAGGCATGAGCGGGATTACGGCGGCACTGGAAGCGGCTGAGGCCGGTCATGACGTGGTGTTGGTCGAGCGGAATCCCTATCTGGGTGGCCGGGTGACCCAGCTATACCAGTATTTTCCAAAGCTGTGTCCGCCCAACTGCGGACTGGAGATCAATTTCCGGCGCATGAGACAGAATCCCAAGGTCCGTTTTTTTACCATGGCCGAGGTCGCGGGCATTACCGGGAGCGAAGGGGATTACGATGTCACTGTCAAACTCGCCCCCCGGTATGTGAATGAGAAGTGCACCTGCTGCGGCAAATGCGCCGAGGTATGCGAGGCCGAAATAGACAACCCGTTTAATTACGGTATGGACAAGATCAAGGCCGCCTACCTTCCCCATGAATTTGCATTTCCCATGAGATATATCCTGGATCCCTCCATCGTGGGGACCGACCAAGGCAAGAAATGCCTCGATGCCTGTGAATACGGCGCTATCGATCTGGATATGAAGGAGACCACCTTTGATCTGAAGATCGGCGCCATTGTCTGGGCCGCGGGATGGAACCCCTATGATGCCGCAAAGGTCGATTATTACGGTTTCGGCGAGTACCCAAACGTGATTACCAATGTGATGATGGAGCGGATGGCGGCCCCGAACGGACCTACAGAGGGGAAGATATTGCGGCCCTCCGACAAGAAAGAACCCAAGACCATCGCCTTTGTCCAGTGCGCCGGGTCCCGGGACGAAAACTATCTCCCCTATTGCTCGGGCATTTGCTGTCTGGCGTCGCTTAAGCACACCACCTATCTCAGGGAACAGCAGCCCGACTGCGAGGTCACGATCTTCTTCATAGACATCAGGGCCCTGGACAGGCTGGAGGATTTCTATGTCAAGGTCCAGGCGGATGAAAAGGTGGCCTTTATCAAGAGTAAGATCGCCAATATCACCGAGGACGAGGAGACCGGAAATCTGATCCTGGAAGGCGAAAACACCCGGACCGGGGAGCAGATCCTCATGAACTTCGATATGGTGGTATTGGCCACCGGCATGGTGCCCAACCGGATCGAAATTGAACCGGCTCCCGATGTTTCCTACGATGAGTACGGATTCCTTATCAACAATCCGGAGCAGCCCGGTATTTACGGCGCGGGGTGCGTCAGAAGACCCACCGATGTCGCTTCGTCCGTACAGGACGCCACAGCAGGGGCCTTAAAGGCTATCCAATCAATCGCGAGGAGGTAACTCGATGGACAAAAAGACGGCAGTTTATATTTGCACCGGCTGCGGCATCGGAGATGCCCTGAATATAGAGCAGCTCAAGGAAGAGGGTACCGCGGACTCCGGTATCGATATCATCAGGGACCACCCTTTTCTGTGCGGCCAGGAAGGTGTCGACCTTATCAAAAAAGATATTCAGGACGAGGGGGTCAACACCGTCGTTATCGCCGCATGTTCTTACAGGGTCAACTATGATGTGTTTAATTTCGGTCACGATGTGATTGTTCAGCGGGTCAATCTGAGGGAACAGGTGGCCTGGAGCCAGGCCCCGGGAGAGGAAGACACCCAGATGCTGGCTGAAGACAATCTCCGGATGGGCTGTTCTCAGGCCAAAGACACCCAGTGGGTTCAGCCGTATAAGGCCGAGGAGGAATATTCCAAAGACATCCTGGTGGTGGGCGGGGGTCTGGCCGGAATGACCGCGGCCCTGGAAACGGCCAGTGCGGGATACCAGGCCATCCTGGTGGAAAGAGAGGACAAGCTGGGGGGCTTTCTGGGCAGGATGAAAAGCACCATTACCTCTCCCTATAAAGCGCTTTCAGACAACAACGCGGCAGCGTTGATCCAGTCGGTGGAAGACGAGCCCAAGATCAAGGTCTATACCTCTGCGACGGTGGAAAAAATAAGCGGCGGCCCGGGCCTCTTTTCAGTTGATATCAAGGCCAACGGAAACAGCGCCACGGAAAGGGTCGGGGCCGTTGTTCAGGCCACGGGCTGGGTCCCCTATGACGCCAACAAATTGGGGCATCTGGGGTACGGCAAGTTCAAGGATGTGGTCACCAATGTGGAGATGGAAGAGATGGCCGCGGCAGGAAAGATTACGCGGCCGTCGGACGGCGGCGACGTCAAAAACGTCCTCTTTATCCAGTGCGCCGGATCCAGGGATCCCGACCACCTCCCCTACTGCTCATCGGTCTGCTGTCTGGTCTCCATGAAGCAGGCGACCTATTTGAAGGAGCAGAATCCCGAGGCAGTGAACTATATCCTGTATAAGGATATCCGCACGGTGGGGCAGTCCGAGGATTTTTATCGAAAGGCCCAGAACGACGGGAATGTATTTATTCGAGGCGCGGCCACAGAGGTGGGCGAGGCCGGGGGCAAGCTCTTTGTGGAGGCCGATGATGAGCTGTTGGGCGATAAGGTCAAGATCGAAGACCTGGACATGGTTGTACTGGCGGTCGGCATGGTCCCGGCCTCCAGGCCCGTGACCACCCCCAGGATCAAGGCGCCCTCCGATACCGAAGGGGCCGATGAAAACGGGATGATCGAAGTGGCGCCCGACACCGGGTTTTTTGCCAACAGCGCCCTTCACCTGGCCTATCGCCAGGGTCCTGAACTCCCCACCCTGAAATATGGGTTCCCGGATTCCCACTTTATCTGTTTCCCCTATGAAACCCGGCGGACCGGCATTTATGCGGCCGGTTGTATTCGGCGGCCGATGGAGACGATCAAGGCCATCGAAGATGCCGCGGGCGCGGCCATGAAGGCGATCCAGTGTACCGAGGCCACGGCCGAGGGGAAGGCGGTCCATCCCAGGGCCGGGGATATGACCTTTCCCGAGTTCAACATGCAGCGGTGCACCCAGTGCAAGCGATGCACGGAGGAATGTCCCTTCGGGGCCATCAACGAAGACGAAAAGGGCAACCCTCTTCCCAATCCCACCCGTTGCCGGCGGTGCGGCGTCTGTATGGGGGCCTGCCCCGAGCGGATCATCTCGTTCAAGAACTACTCGGTGGGGATGATCGGAAACATGATCAAGACGGTGCATGTCCCTGAAGAGGACGAAGAAAAGCCTAGGGTGCTCTGCCTGGTCTGTGAAAACGACGCCCTCCCTGCCCTGGATATGGCCGGCATCAAGCGAATGAAATGGAGCCCCTATATCCGGTTCATTCCCATGAGGTGCCTCGGTTCCATGAACCTGGTCTGGATTGCAGATTCGCTCTCCAGGGGCATTGACGGCATCCTCCTGTTCGGGTGCCGCCACGGAGACGATTACCAGTGCCACTTTGTCAAGGGGAGCGAACTGGCCAATACGAGACTGGGCAAGGTGTCCGAGACCCTGGACCGGTTGGCCCTGGAGTCGGACCGGGTGAGGTTTGAGGAGGTGGGGATCACCGATTATCATAGGATTCCCGGCATTATCGATGAATTCATGACCAAACTCGAGGAGGTCGGACCCAACCCGTATAAGGGGTGGTAGCAGGAATTTAGGAATTATGGGGTTGAACCGCCAGGTGCGCGAAGGCCGCAAAGAGGGGTATTGTTTTAAAGCCCTTACGGCTTTGTGTAGGTCCGGCCTTGGCGGGATTGGTTGCGGCTACGCCCCATTAGCAGTGCCTTATTTCCTGGGTTTCTATTACAAAAAGCAAGAAAATCCTTATAAGGGATGGTAGCAGGGATTCAGGAATTCAGGAATTGAACCGCCAAGTACGCGAAGGCCGCAAAGAGGGGTATTGTTTTGTTTTGATCCTGGAAGAAGGATCCCATGATCAAAACAGGCCAGGTCCTGGCGGACGGGAGTTCTATACGCCAACAGAATGTAAGCAAAAGAGTATATGTTTCTTTGTGTCTCTGCCTGTCGAAGATGCCGCTAAGCGGTGCCCTGTGAAACCGTTTTTCACTCTTGTTTCACCGGGGTGTCTCTGTTTACCCCGCATGCCCTGTGCAATTCCGGAGGACCGATTGCTCTGGGGTAGCTTCGGAAAATGGTACCGGGGTGTGAGATATTTTTTGGTTGTGGTTGTGCTGCGTTAGGTTTATGTTGATCCGTGTAGGTAAGAAAGGGGACATCCTGCACCGAGAACCCTCAATCGTCAATCAGCAATCATCAATATTCAATTAAAAGGGGTTGCTTATGGAAAACAAGGTCAACTACGATCCCTCGTTTGCCGAGGAGGTCTTCCGGAATGTGGATGCCGGAGATGAGATCAAGATGTGCATGAACTGCGGCGTCTGTGCGGGGTCGTGCCCCCTGAGGGAGCATATGGATTATCCCCCGAGGCAGATCTTCGGGCTCATCCGGGCGGGCAAGAGGGAAGAGGTCTTAAACAGCCAGTCCATTATGCTCTGTACTTCCTGTTACACCTGCGTGGTGAAGTGTCCGCGAGCGATCCCGGTCATGGATGTCATGCACGGGTTGGCCCATTATGCCCTCAAGCAGGGGTATGTCCCCAGGAAAGACACGGCCGCCTTTGGAGGGGAATTCTGGAAACAGGTCTACAGGCTGGGCCGCATTGACGAAAAGGACCTGCCCAGACGGGTCTTTTTTTCCGGAGGGCTCATCGAGGGCGTCAAGGGGATGCTCAATTTTATGGATATCGGCATCAAATTGATGCTTCACCGGAGGATGAAACTCCTCCCGGAACCAAAGATCAAAGGGATTCAGTCCCTCCGGAAGATGCTGGACAAGGCGGAACGGTTAGGAAAAGGAGGGGCCATCGCATGAAATATTTCTTATACTGGGGATGCAGTTTAGAGGGTACCGGGGCCAATTTTCTCGTCTCGCTGAAACCCGCCTGCGCGGCCCTGGGCATGGAATTCGAGGAGATCGAGGACTGGAACTGCTGCGGGGCGAGCGTCTCCTATGCCGGGGCCAATGACCTGGCCATCAAGGTATTGAACGCCCGAAATCTGGCCCTGGCAGAGGCCCATGCCGGTTACGACATTGTTGCGCCCTGCAGTTCCTGCTACATACAGATGGTCAAGGTGAATCATGAGATTCAGGAAGATCCGGAACTTCTGAAGCAGGTGAATGAGTGTCTTGCCGAGGGGGGCCTGAAGTATAAAGGGACCATCAAGGTGCGGCATATCCAGGATGTGCTGTATAATGATATCGGGGTCGACCGGATCCGGGAAAGGGTGGTCAAGCCGCTCAATGGACTTAAGGTGGCCGGATATGTGGGATGCCAGTCGGTGAGGCCCTACGGGGAATACGACAGCGTCAACAAACCGGTGGTGGAGGATCGCCTCCTTGAGGCCCTGGGTGCAGAGGCGGTGCCGTTTCCAAAGAAGATCCAGTGTTGCGGGTCGGGCATTTTTCTCCCCGAGATCGACTACTGCATGAAGCTGGTGAAAAATATCCTGGAAGACGCCCGCAAGCACGGCGCACAACTGATCTCTACGGTCTGTCCCATGTGCGCCATGAATTTAGAGATGTATCAGGGCCGGATCAACGACGCATACGGGACCGATTTTGATATCCCGATCGTCTACCTGACCCAGTTGATGGCCGTGGCATTCGGTATGGATCTTAAAAAGGATGCGGCCCTCAATTACAATATCATCCCCCCCGAAGGCATATTACAGGCCGCCATCGGGTGAACTGCCATGCGTATGGATTAAAAAAAACCAGATCCCTGTCCCGGGGCGGAAGGGATTTGGTTTTTTTTTGAATGAAAAACCTGTTCTCACACAGAGCCCACAGAGGCACAGAGTATTAGCAGAAAAGAATCAAGGAATTTTATCTGTGACCCTGTGTTCTCCGTGTGATATTTCTTTTTTTTTGGTTTTGTGCGAGATGTCTATCAGAAGTGTATGGTGATAGAGTTGGACCGTATGGGGCTAAAGGTCCAATCAGAATGAACAACCTGTTCTCATACAGAGCCCACAGAGGCACAGAGTATTAGCAGAAAAGAATCAAGGATTTTTCTCTGTGACCCTGTGTTCTCTGTGTGATGTTTCTTTTTTTTTGGTTTTGTGCGAGATGGGATGCGATGGATCTGAATTTCATTACATCGCAAATTATCCAGGCTGCAATTGCAGTACACAAAGCTTTAGGCCCTGGACTCCTCGAATCCGTCTATCAGAAGTGTATGGTGATAGAGTTGGATCGTATGGGAATAAGGGTCGAATCAGAAGTTGAACTCCCTATTTTTTATCGCGATCAGAAAATCACGGATCTTGGATTTCGTATTGATTTGCTTGTTGAATCCGTGATAATTGTTGAACTGAAATCTGTCGAGACAGTCAAACCTGTTCACAAGAAACAGTTGTTGACGTATCTGCGACTGGCTGAAAAGGAAATCGGCCTGCTGATTAATTTCAATGAAGTTCTTCTTAAGGATGGTATCTCAAGAATAATAAATAAACCTCTGTGACCCTGTGTTCTCTGTGTGATATGAAATTCGATTGGAGAAAATATGAACGATCAGGAAAACCCCAAGTGTAAGCACTGCAACGTCGAGATGAAAAGGTGGCAGCCCCCGGCCGATTCCACGTGGGCCGATACCTTTTTGTGGGTCTGCTTTAATGATGAATGCCCCTATTTCAAGCGGGGATGGGAGCATATGATGGAAACACAGGAGGCCAAGGCCTCGTACCGGCACAGCCTCAACCCGAGGACAGGGGCCGCCGGTCCCTTGCCGTGCTGGTCCTATGATGCGCTCAAAGACCGGATTATTGAGGATTGACAAAAAGACAGTGCCTAAAGTGAGCTAAAGTGTTTAAAGTTAACGAAGTTTGTCAATTAGATGTGGCGTGTAGAGTTCACTCCCGGGTGGGGGCCTCAGCAGCATTTCCTCGGGTCCCCTCCGCTTCTTTTTGTCCCTTTTGTCACTTCAGTCCTTTTGGGGTCCCTTAATCCCATGAAAAAAATCGGAAGAAATGATCCCTGCCCCTGCGGCAGCGGGAAGAAATTCAAAAACTGCCATCTGGGCAGGGAAGACGAACTTACCCTGGACGGGATGGGGGAGTTTTCTCCTGAAATGAGCGCCCGGATTACGGAACTGCCGAATGTCCGGTATGGCCGGTCCCAGGAGATGCTGGAAGAACTGGATATCCGGCAGCTGACCGGGGTGACTGCAGGCGTGAAATTTATTGATCTGGATGCGTATAAGGCCCTGGACCTGTTTCATCACAAGACCGAGGGAAAAGAAGAGGGGGGGACCGGCGGGGTCTTTGTCAATATCCTGAAAACACAGCCGACCGACCCCGAAAACCTCTATATTGCCATATCCCCGGAGATCAGCGACAGCGCTCTGGTGCATCAACTGGCCCACCTCCTCGACTATTTGGGGGGCTCAAAGCTGATGCCCGGCCTGGCCAAGCCCATCAGTTTCGACATGGGGGTTCCGGTGGAACATATCGAGCATCCCCATGAATTCGGCTACTGGCTGGACTATCTTCAGCAAAAATTCGATGTGGAGCTGGATGCCGATGATACGATCGTCTCTTATCTCTATGCGAACGAGATGCTCATTAAGGGTTCGGACATCGAGCGACAGGACCCGGTGATCGTGAAGTCCAAATCCGACCGGATCATGCGGTTTCTAAGCGAACGCAGCGCCGAGATCGACGCCCTCATCTGCGAACGGCCGGGGTATATCGGCTCCAGAGTGAAAAAAGATTGAGTCGGCCAATAAGTTATCGGCTGAATCGATGGTTGCAGGTACAACGGGACCATGCGTGTAGATGGTCATATTTTTATGTCTCACACCCGCTTCGCTTGAGCGCACAGAGATCACAGAGATTGAATTTTTCTTTGCCATGGCATGTCAGGGTTTGATCAGAATCCTCCTCTCAAGGATTCTGATCAAAAAACTCTGTGCCTCAGTGGGCTCTGTGAGAGATTTTTTTTAATATCAAGCTTGATGGTCTCGTAAAAAGTAAAAGTTAATTAAACGATTGAAATAATTGTAAATAGACTCATTTTTAGCTTGCTTTTTGCCCTACATTTTGGTATAGAAATAGACCAGTTGTTAACCCATTGTAGGTGAAAAGCATGAT
>JAIPDI010000031.1 GCA_021737785.1 Deltaproteobacteria bacterium | reverse complement strand
CTTCAGCACTGACAATGTAGAGGAATGCGAAAGCAATGAAATCATCCCCTACATTGCCGCCGGGAGGCAACGGCACAATGAGCTGCTCCAAAACAGGTTCACTGAGCCCGATCCCCTGACTGGCCCCGCGGATCCGGTAACAGAGATGAAACACCGGTTAAAAACAATTGCGGGCAAGGCGGTATATGCCAAGAGGAAATGCACGGTCGAGCCGGTCTTCGGCATCATCAAGGCAGCCATGGGCTTCCGTCAGTTCCTTCTGCGGGGTCTCGATCGGGTTGCGGGAGAATGGGACCTGGTCTGCCTTGCGTACAACATCAAGAGGCTGTATGCCTTAAGTTCACCGTAATATCAAAGAACAAGAAATATTAGGCAATAATAGGGGCAAGATTATAGCCTCAATCAAGCATCATATGCCAATAGCCGGGGTTAAGAGCCTTTGGGCATAACGACCTAACCGCTGGAATCGCCCAGTCAGAAAAATGAGTCCAGCGTCAGCACCAAATTAGGGCTCTAAGGCCGACAGACTGCTAGGCATGAAGCCGCGATGCGGAACCGACAGGTAGGGACGTGGTAACGACCGAGTCATAGAGGGTCTTTCTTGCGGCCTGTCCCACCTCTCTCAGCTTGACATTCTGGTCATAATGACCATAATGATTGAAAATGGAGGATGATTATGGACAAAAGTATTTCACTCGTTGAAGCAAAAGCCACGTTTTCAGAGTGCATCAGGCAAGTTGAAACGGGTACACCCGTGGTGATTACCCGGCACGGGAGGCCGGTTGCCGCACTGGTCCGCCCTTCAGACCTGGAACACCTAAAAGACATCAAGAAAGCAGGCCCGGAAACCGGGCTTGCTGGAATTGCAGGCGGCTGGGAAGACTCTGAGGAATTGGCTGCGATCCTGGACGCGTCCCCTCGTCACGGGCAGCGCGATGTTCTGACCCTTGAGCCCTGACCATGGCCTTTCTCTTTGATACGGATGCGATTTCAGAGCTCTTGCGGCCCCTGCCTGCCAAGCGCTATGTCCATTGGCTCAGAAATATTCCCCGCGAAGAGCAGTTCACCAGTGCCGTGGTCATTGGTGAATTGTACAAAGGCGCTTATCGCTCCCAAGCACGGGATCGACATATCACCAATATAGAGCAGCGTATTCTCCCCTCTGTCACGGTATTGGCCTACGACACTGCCATAGCAAAGGTTTCTGGCCGGATTCGGGCTCAACTTGAAGAAGAGGGGATGATCGTTCCGGATGCAGATCTTCAGATCGCAGCCACAGCTCTTGCTCACGGGCTGGAGCTGGTAACCGGCAATACGCGTCATTTCAGCCGAATAACCGGCCTGAAGATAAACACCGTCCTTGCAGATTCACGGAACAGGAGTTGATTGCTGCGCTTCCTGTTTCAAAACCGATTTCCCTTGGCTTGTCAACTTGTCGTAATATGATCCTGACCGTTGCCCATGGGCTTTCAGCTTTGACCTTTCAGCTTTCAGCTTATGAATCACCCTCTCAAATACCCCCTGCCCCGCTCCTGACAGGAGACTTTTCGGCCTGTTGGAAGGGAAATCGCCATCGGAAACCGACACCCGCATCGACTCGGTGTTGGCCTTCGAAAATGTATAATAGCTGGCTTAGGGATCCATTTACAGCTCCACCGTTAGGTCTCTACCAGAAGATGGAGGTATTCTAATGAAGAGAATCGGCATTATTGGTGGTATCGGTCCGGAATCAACCGTTGACTATTACAAATTGATCATAAGTGCTTTTCATGGAAAACAGGCCGATTTAGGTTATCCGGAAATCATCATTTACAGTGCCGATTTATCAAGCCTTATGAAAATACTTAATGCAAAAGATTGGGGGTCCCTCACCGAATGGCTACTTGAAAAGATCATTGCGCTGAAAAAAGCCGGTGCCGAATTCGCTGTCATTGGCTCCAATACCCCACACATCGTGTACGATCGTGTGAAATCAAGATCGCCCATACCAATGCTGAGCATAATTGAAGAAACCCGTAAAACTGCACAAAGGCGGGGCTTCAAAAAACTTGGTTTGTTGGGCACCAGGTTCACGATGGAATCCGACTTCTTTAAGAGGCCTTTTTTAGAATACGGAATGTCTGTTGTCGTCCCTGATAAAGAAGATCAAGAGTTAATTCATCATAGACTATTTTCTGAAATCGAGCTTGGAATCATAAAAGATTCAACCAGGGAAGAGTTGTTATCCATCGTAAAGAGATTGGTTGATAAGCATTTGATTGATGCGCTGATACTTGGTTGTACCGAGTTGCCCTTAATACTCACTAAAGATGAGTTTGGTATTGCTTTCCTGAATACAACAGCGATTCATGCGGAAAGCATCGTTAAATATTGTATCGGAAAAGAGACCTGACATCGGGCTGGACAAGGTTGCGCGGGAAAGTGCGCCCGCTCACCTGTCAGCCCGGACGTCAGACAGTGACCGAATCTATTCACACCTGTAAGGAGATTTTCTGCATTGGATATTCCACGGATCTTCAACATCACCGAAAGTGCGCACCGCATCCATAACCCGTTCACACCCGAAAAGCTCGCCACTCTCGGCGCGGCGCTACGTCTGGAAACGGGAACCCGAGTGCTCGACCTCGGCAGCGGTTCGGGGGAGATGCTGTGCACCTGGGCACGCGATTACAGAGTCATCGGTATCGGCATCGACATGAGCCAATTGTTCACCGAGCAAGCGAAGCTCCGCGCTGAGAAACTCGGTGTCGCCGATCAAGTCAAGTTCATCCATGGCGATGCTGTCGGCTTCGTCTCTGACGAGAAGGTCGGTGTGGCAGCCTGTCTCGGTGCCACGTGGATCGGTGGGGGAGTCGCCGGCACCATCGAGCTTCTGGCGCAGAGCCTCCGCCCCGGAGGGATCATCCTCATCGGCGAACCCTACTGGCGGCAGTTACCGCCGACGGAAGATGCTGCCAGGGGGTGTCTTGCCGGCTCAATCTCCGACTTTCTCCTGCTTCCGGAACTTCTCGCGTCTTTCGGCCGCCTCGGCTACGACGTCGTGGAAATGGTTTTGGCAGACCAGGACAGCTGGGACAGATACGAGGCGGCCAAGTGGCTCACCATGCGCCGATGGCTTGAAGCCAATCCCGAGGACGAGTTCGCGAAAGATGTTCGCGCCGAACTGACCTCGGAACCCGAGCGCTACGCCGCTTACACCCGTGAATACCTTGGCTGGGGCGTGTTCGCGCTGATGCCGCGGTGATGAGGGGATTACCGGGAACATGATCCGCGAGATGTTCCCACTGAAGAGATGATTCTCATGTCAAAAAATGCTTGCCCCCTGAAAGGAGACTGTGATACTCTTTGAGCAAAAGGTCCCAGCCAACCATCAAAAGAGGCTTGATGTGGAAAGCCTAAGTAATAACTAAACCCCACTTCTGACAATATTGAGGTGGGGTTTTGTGTCTTTAGAGTATTATAAATATTCGGAAGCAACAGCTTTTTTACCTCCATCTTTATTCTAAACAGCAATTCTTTGACCAGCACCAATCATCCTGCAGCCTCGTCGGATTGAGGCGAAGCTTCGCTGATGGGGATTTCATTGTCCCTATTTGGGCAATGGTTTTTGGCACCAGTTTATAAGGGGGTTATCATGAAACGCTTCTCAGGTGTTCTATTCTGGATAACAATACTTGTGCTTTTACCCTTTAGCACGGCTTCCGCCGCCGAAATCTTCAACCGTTATGTCTATGCCAGCTCAATCCGAAGTCCAGTTGAAACCTATGAAGAGGATCGCACCATAACAGGGCATCAAGGCGCTTCCACCAGCCTGGCCTTTAGACTGAGTATTTACGGGTCTACCGGACAGAAGATGCCTCTTTTGGTGCAGGTCCATGAGTGGGGAGGCGATTTCGCCCGCATGGAGGATTTGGCCAGCTACATTCCCGCCCAATACGAATTTGTCATGCTTTATTTCCAGTTCAAGACCTCCACGGAAAATGAGACTAACTGGTGGTTCGGCACGCACTGGGGGGGCGTATGCCGCATGTGGGCTCACGAAGCTGTAATGGAGATCGTCAGAGAGGTTATCGGAGGCTCTTTGATCAATAGCCAGTTCGGCGCGGGCATCGACCCCAACCGGGTATACCTTTTCGGCCACAGCATCGGCGGAACAGGTGCCTGGCAATTAGGTATCCGAAATCCCGATGTATTCGCGGCCATCCATGCCCATTCGGGGTTTGCCCGGTTTACGCCGCCGGTAGGGCCTTTTGAGAATCAATTTGTCAATGACATCGTGGGAGGACCCAGCGAAGGCATAACCATATTGGACGGAATCGGCGCCGCTTACCCAGCCCGGGACTATTCAAATCTGGTCTGGTGGCTGAGCAACTACCACGATTCGGCTTTTGAGATACCTTTCATCAATATCACGGCCGGGACTGAGGATGAAACAGTACCAGCAGCCTCCGGCGGCGATCTCATGCGTCCGCTGTTGGACAGTCAGAAGCGGGGATTCTACTACTATCGACACAGCGGGGGACATTCTGGTGTCGCCTTTGTACAGATGAACTGGATGTGGAACTTCAGGCTCAACCAGAGTTTTCTGGCGTTTACCAACCGAAGCGGCTACGGCATCGGAACCGATCAGACGGTAAGCCCATGGGTCTCGAATGGATATGCCTCCGGCGGCATCAACAACCTCTATGAATTCGGCTGGGACCCGGACAGTATTATCGATCAGACCGGTCAGTACAGGGTTCAATTGACGGGGAGCGGAACAGCAGACGTGACTCTCAGACGGTTACAGGCCTTCGAAGTCACTCCAGGGGGAACGTATCATTACTGGCTGGACAGTGAATCAGAGCCGGCACAACAGTAACCGCGGATGCCGACGGACTACTGACGATACCGGCCGTATCCGGCCCTCGCCTGCTGATCATCAAGCCGGCCGGTGGCCCACCGGCTTCAGTTAACCCGGATATCAGGGCCAACAATTCCGATGGCCCGGTAAGTGTAAACTCAGATGATGCTGTTTCAATTACTGTCAGCCTTGACCCGGGCGGTTACACCGGCATGAACGCCGATTGGTGGGTGGCTTATAACACGTCCATGGATATGAGCGGCGACTGGTATTCATATGTGTATCCAACGGGATGGAAGCAAGGAATAATCCCTTGCCTTCAATCAGGTCTGTTTCAGGTGCCATCCATTGAGG
Organism: Deltaproteobacteria bacterium; assembly: GCA_021737785.1. Lineage (NCBI taxonomy): Bacteria > Pseudomonadati > Myxococcota > Myxococcia > Deltaproteobacteria bacterium. The sequence continues at coordinate 66,089 of JAIPDI010000031.1, read as the reverse complement.
TCTTAAACATGGCCATTCCTGCGGGCGACTACACATTCTATTTCGGTATTGACGGTTCTCCGGATGGCAGCCTGAGCAACCCTTTGTGGTTTGATTGCGTCAATGTCAGCGTCCGGTAAACAACACCGCTTGAAAGTGCCCGGGGCAACCCTTGGATTATCCAGGGGACTCATAAGGTTTGCCGTCAACCCGATTAACGTAAAAAGCGATAAGGCAGTTTTCAAGGGTCCGGCCGAACAGAAAGCCTTGGAAATAGCAGGGATGAGGAGACAATAATCAATAAATGAGAAGGAAGAAGATAGGAGGGTCGAGCTGCTCCGTCTTTTTGAGGAACTGACTTGCCCCCTTCAGGTGATGCAAGTTTTCCTCCCCTTTGGGGGATTAATAATTTCAAAGCACTGGTTTTATCAGCGGTGCATGATGTAAGCTTTTGGAAAATATCAATGAACGAAAAGAGGAAAGGAGGACCGATGAACCGCACTAAACCTTATGGATATCTGGTTATCCTCATGTGGGCCCTGTTTGTTTCGCTGCCCGTTTGTTCCCAAGCTGCGCAATCACCGACTGCACCGGTATTGACAGTGGCCACTTCCGGAACAACGGTTACGCTTTCCTGGAACGCTGTATCCGGTGCCACTGGATATACACTGTTTTATGCCCCGTATCCTTATGCCGGTCCGGAGACAATCGGAAGTATTGACATGAGGGTTCAAACAGGCATTTCCGTCAAGCTTTGGGAAGGCGCTGTTTTCTACGTAGCTGTTCAGGCGTACAACAGTGCCGGGAACAGTCCTTATTCCAATATCGGCTATTTTTTCATCCAGGCCTCGATAATTCCTGATACCACCGATGGCGTATATATCTGGGCTGATCAACTGCAAACGTACAATGATGGTCAGAATCAATTTGTGGCAGGGCACTTTGTGGGATCACAAAAACTCACGAAAGACCGCATAGATGCGATTCGAGCTTACAACGCTGGTTTCATTGTGTTGCAATATCATAAAGCCTATGGGGTCGATATTGGGAATAATATCGTTGGTCCCTATGAGTGGGGGCCGGATATCGCGACAATGAATGAATTTGTTGCCAGCAACCCGGGATATGGCGATCTGGAAAATTATTACATTCACTGGACAAATCAGAAAGACGCTGCTCATCGTGTCCAGCATTACTGGGCGGGAAATCTGGAGTATCACCTTGCGGATATCCGGAATGCCGGTTTTCGCGCTTACTTGATCCAGAAGATGATCAAAAGATGTAAAGAAGTCGGATTTAACGGAACATTTTTTGATGTGGCCTTTTTTCCCTGGTATGAATATGAGCCGGACTACGATCCATCAGTGGGGTTTGGTGGGAATGGTATGATGTGGTATGAATACGCTCCCTGGAACTGGCCTTCAATCGATCACGACGCTTCAACACTTGCCCAGAACTGGAACTCGCTGGCCGTGCCGTACTGGCAGGAGATTACAAGCGGATATCATTCCGGAGAGACGAAGTATTATAGTATTGTTAACTGTGACCGTATGGTTACCGGCTGGTATGAACATGTCTACCTTGACCATGTTGACGGAGGCCTGTCGGAAGGCTGGATGACCGGTGGGGATAGCAATGACCGGCTGGTGGGCAGTGACTGGGGATTATCAGCATCCAGAATTTTGCGGTACCTTACCGGTAACGACAAGATTCTCATTGCGCAACCGAATAATGGCTGGTCCGATAATATAGCCTTGCGTGAATGGTGGATAGGGAACTATTTTTTGCTGAAGAATGATAAATCATTTTATAATTATGCATATAGTATGGACGTCTACTGGTGGCCTGAGTATGAGATCGATCTTGGTGCGTTCATGCAAACACCAACAAAAAACCTGGGCGATCTCCTTGTGACGGGTACACAGAGCTTGTATGCAAGAACCTATGAAAACGGGCTTGTGCTGGTCAATCCGGGAGAAAGTTCTCAACAATATGCTCTTGAAGGAACTTATTACCGTTATAGCTTCTCTGGAGGTGGGTATGTTACTGAAAATACAAAACCGGCTATGTCGATAGAACATTCCACTCCCATGAGCGGGACCGTTTCTATTCAACCGCATACTGTGCTAATCTTGTGGAAACCAACCGGTTAGAAACTACCTATCAGTTGCCGGATGGATTTCGTCATGCATAAATGGGGCTAAGTTCTTAAGTTTTGGATGGAAGCAGAAGGATCTGATGAGTGTTATGGGACCTGCGATTCTGATGTAAAAGGGCGAGCGATCCGGTGGCATTTGATTTTTGTAACCTAAGTGCCCGGTAAGCTTAGGACCTTTCTAATTTGAGAAGGCCTACATCGATATTGTTGACGAGATTTAAGAGGATCCCTTACGGCGTCCCCATTTAGACACATAGAGATTGTCGGGGGCGGAGCATTTCCTGATTTCCTGATTACAAAAACAAGGGGCTATGCCTATCGGCTCCGGTCGCTGCCATAGGCTGCAACAAGCGAAGATGTTTCCTAGACAGATGACCTGGCAAGACCTCATCCCAAGGCTGCTCGACTCCCGTTTTCCTGTCACCCCTCACCCCCACGCTTCGGTGTGGTCCTTCAAGGCGCAAGGTCCGCTGAGCAGAGAATTTCTCCATCCCACTGCCGGAGGCATGCGGATTGTCGTTTGTGGTTGTCTCTGCTACAAACGACAAAGCTAGATTCCTTTGCGTCCTTTGCGACTTGGCGGTGAAGATGTCTATTTGACCAATTAAATGCGGGAGCGACGCGGCCTGACCGCTGAATGCGGACGCTTCGGCATTTCTCACCAATTCTTTCAATTTTTGCTTGACATACCCGCCAGTTGCACTATTATTCCCAATGATAAGTCAGTTAAGGTTTCTTCCCATGGACCATCGTGTTTTAAAAGGGTTGAATCAACAATCATCAATCGACAATCATAAATCCAGTGCGCCATTAACCTTAAGCCTTTCAGCTTTCAGCTTATGGATCATCCCCTCAAATACCCCATACCCCGCTCCTGACAGGCGCCTTTTCGGCCTGTTGGGAGGAAAAACCCGAAAAATTCAACAACGTTCCCGCAGCATCAATGAAAGGAGGCTAATGATGAAAAGGGCATGGATGTTTTCTTTGGCTTTGTTTTTGGCGGTTGCTTTCAGCGGTAATGTTTTGGCCGGCAATATAGGGAAAAAGGCGAGAAAACCGGCCATCCGCGTAGCATCTGAACGGATCGTGGACCTTCAGCGAACGGATTTAGATTGGGAAGGGACATGGTACTGGTATGTCGGGAGCACATACAATGCGACCAACCTGACAGGGGTTACTGCGCTGGGTCTCTTGGAGGCCTATCTCGATGACAAGGACCCTGTCTGCCTGGATGCTGCTGTAAAGGCGGCTGAGTTCATCCAAACCCATCTTGGTGCGGGCGCGACAGGCATTCAACACCACGTAAGAACAACCGCACCCGATGTCGTATTCCTTCACCACCTTGCGCAGGCAACCGGAAATCAACTGTATGCGGACCGGGCGGTTCAGGAGTGGTTCAATATTACCTCCTTCGTTGATTTTGCCACGCCAGGGAATATGGATGCACTGTTCCGGTCCATCAATCGTGCGAGCATCTGGGATATCGCCTTCTTTCTGGAGGCGGCTTATCTTTCAGGCGATTTTGATTGGGCAGACGGTGCGGCAGCCATCCTTGCCGATACGGAGGATGATTTCTACTATGGTGACACCGGCTGGTATGCCCTGAACTTGGCCGGCGCGATCCGCGCCCTGGTGGGGTGTGGGTACGCGGATCTCTATTATGATCAGGTCATAGAATTGCTCTATGATCTTATTGCCGTTGCAGGAAAAGGGAATGGCGTTGACGGCTATATCCAGGATACGGCTTACGCGATCATGGCCATGAAGATGGTGGGTGGTGCGGCCACAGGATACGCCAACAATCTGGCCAAATGGCTTTCCAGTCAGATGGACGAAAACGGCGGCTGGCTGGAAGTGGGTTATGAATATCCGGAGATCAACGGCGAAGCCGTTCGGGCCATGACCGCAACCATCGGCCAGAACTTCAGTATAGGCAGAATCAAATCGTCCGGAAAACTAAACTCCTCCTGGAGAAGAGCCAAATATGGGAAGCCGGCCATTCCGTTTAATGGCGAATGGGGTGAACGGTAAACCGGGAACGTCCTCGGCGCAAGCTGCGGAGGCGCTTCCCCATGTTTTTTCAGGATCAAGACAGACTATGTGGCCAAGGCATCAGCCATGAGCCATGTCCTGGAGCACCCTCTCAAATACCCCATACCCGTCTCCTGACAGGAGCCTTTTCCGCCCCTGTCGGGAGTAAAAATACTTAGCCACATCCGTAGATCTCAACTTCTGCAGGCCAAACTCAATTCCGGAATAGGCCGGTTCGCGGTGCCTGACGTCTAATATCGGGATTTCAACATGGCAAAACACAACCGTCTACCCAAATACAACAGATTCCTGAATCCCCTGGTCCAGGCCCTCCGTGACCTTGAGGCGTCGGGTAGCATCGATACGGATTCATGCAACGGTTTTACCTTATGACTATTAAATGTCAGAGACATTAGGTGATAAAATACGTGGTGTTCATCTAAGTGGACAACGGAGATCGTGAGAAATAAGATACGGCAAACAAGGATCAACAGCAGACCTGACCCCTTTTCATTTTTTCGGTTTCGCTCTATTTGCTTTATACATTTAGGTGATATTGGCACAACGCACATTTGCCCGAAAATCCTATGCATATGCTCTTATCAGGGCAAATCTACTTGCTAATCAATGGTTCGATAACCAGGTGACATTTAGACATTATTAACACTATTTCAAGGTATTCCGAAAAGATGACTTCAATAATACGCTGGCTTCATTTATCAGATTTTCATGTGGGGAAAGATGACTATGCAGGCAGAAAAATGTTCGACTATATCATTGAACACATTCGCCGGAGAAAGAATGAAGGCTTTGTCCCAGATTTTATATTCTTTACCGGCGATTTAGCAGACAAAGGGAAGGCCTGCGATTACGAAACATTTTGGCTTGAGTTTGTATCTCCTCTCCAGGACGTAATAGGCGGTGATATCTCATCCCGGACCTTTGCGGTGCCCGGAAATCACGATGCAGACCGCGACTATCATCAAGCTTTTAGCCGCGAAGAAATGTCTGCCCCCAAAAGTCGCTATTTCGATCCTAACGAAGAAGGCAAAAAACTTCGTGAAATGCTATTCCCGCGATTCAATTCATTCGTTGAAAACGACTGTAGTCCAACCAAGGGAGATTTTCTTAAAGAGCAGGGAGCCTTTGCTCACCTACTCGATATCCACGGTAATAGTATTGGAATTACCGGCATCAACACAGCATGGCTGAGTAAAGACAGTCACGACGAACGGAAGCTTACCCCTGGCAAAGCTTTGCTCGAAGGAGTCCTGGATAATATTAGCGAGGCTAAAGTTCGTATCGTTTTAGGGCATCATCCCATCGACTGGTTTATTCCAGCAGAGCAGAGATCACTCAAGAGCCTTCTCGGGAAATGCCATGTCTTGTATCTGCATGGTCATCTGCATGATGCCTGGGCGGAACCAACATATGGTGGAGGCCATCAGTTTCTAACCATCCAATCCGGTGCTGCTTTTCAGGCACGAGATGGGGAAATGTGGCGTAATGGTCTTGTTTGGGCCGAGCTGGACTTGGATGCACAAGAAGTACGCCTTCAACCTCGGAGGTGGGAGCCCAATCAACAGGCGTGGATTCTTGCAACCGATGCTTTTCACGAAAATCACCGAAAAGGAGACTGGTGGATTTATCCACTTCCAGATACGTCGCGTGCTCTAGATTTGGTTAAAAATGCGGCACTACCAAATGTACATCCTCCTCCAGGATGGGGTGTCTTTGATCCCAAAGTGTTAAGCCAATACATTAAACCCCTAGAAGAAGAGAGGGCGATTAGATTTTTTAACGGTGCAGTTCCTAGTTGGTCCATGGCCCTATCCACTTCTATCCCCAGACGAAGAATTGTCGGAGCGCTTGCTTCGCATTTCCAAGAGGCAGAAGGATCTGCGCGTCCTATCGTCACTATCTTGCTGGCTGCAAGTTGTGAAGGAAAAACTACAGCCCTGCTTCAAGCGGCTTGGGAGGTGACTAAGGAAAGACGCGGATGGCGTATCTTGCGACGGTCAGACGATGCGGCCCCAATGGAGTGGAATGCCCTCGCGCCTTTGTTGGTTGCGGAATATCGCTGGTTAGTGTTGTTGGACGAGGCCGATCTTATCGCGAAAGACCTTATCGCTATTCTCCAGAAAATTCCTGCTGAGCTCCAGGGAAGGGTTCACTTTTCACTAGCCTCCCGGGATTCAGATTGGATAGCGTCAAGAGCCAATCTGGAAAACTGGGCAAGTGTATGTACCTTTCAGCAGGAACGCCTTACCGGACTTGATAGAGAAGATGCGAAAGCCATTGTCAATGCCTGGAATGCTTTTGGTACCCGAGGGTTAGGCAATCTTGCCGAGATACCAGAAGAGCAGCGAGTCGGTAATCTCGAGCGGCAAGCCCGAGAAGAAGCAAAGACAAATCAAGGTGCTTTCTTCGGTGCGCTTCTCGCCGTCCGTCACGGGAGTGATTTGCACACCCATGCACGTCTGATGCTGGAAAGGATTGGGCAGCGAAAAATACCAAGCGGTGGCACCCTGATGGATGCTCTTGCCTTTATCGCAGCAATGCACGCTGAGGGGTTGGGATTCTTGTCCCGTCCCGTCTTGTCCCAAGCATTGTCTTGTCCTCTAGAAAAATTACATCGGCATGTACTCGCCCCTCTCGGGCAGGAGGCAGCGGCTACAGGCACATCATTGTTTATTTTCACTCGCCACCGTCGGATAGCGACTGCTCTAATCACTGTTCTGGAAAATGATTTTGCTACAGATCTCGGAGCACTTTTTACAACCCTTGGGAGATCGGCTATCAATACCTTCAAGGATGGTAATCGTGTGCCGCAGCTTGCCGGATGGCGTTATAGCTTGCCTGAGCATTTTTTTAATAGTGACAGAAAAGAATTGGCCTTGGATATTGCCCGTGCTGTTCTCTCGTGCGAACCCGGAAATCCAATGACACTTACAAACTTGGCAAACTTGTATCGAAAAGCAGACGATCCAGAATTGGCCGTAAGGTTGTTTCGTGAGGCTCTGGACATCCTTGAGCAAAAAGAGCGGGGGTTCTACTATGAGTGGGCTACTGCCGAAGGGAGCTGCGGTGATCAAATGGCTGCTAACTTACTTGCCGCCTATTCCATTAGTGATAACTGTCCAGACCAAGGCCAAGTAGATAATGACCGAGCGAAAATAAGCTTGGCGGGGCTCGGGGTAAGTTTCGGAGAATTATTTACAAGCTACCATGAAACAGCATTCCGCGACGCGCGTGCAGCAACCGCAGTACTTGGTCTGCAGCTCCATCTTGACCAAGAAACGAAAGGTTATTTTCAAAAGCATCTCCAAGAAGCCATTGCCGGTGGGGCGACAGCGCCTGATTTGGATACCTCGTTCAATTTGTTCAGGGAAGGTGTTATCGCTGCAGAAGCCATAGGTGTTGATGCTGAAGTTTCTTCTGCGCTTCCACCTGCGACGTCCCTTACTTATGATGGGTTGCGGAGGCTAATTTTTGCATCCATGTCGGTCTTGAGGTAAAAAATGGACTGATCTCGTCTTGGCCTTTAAGTCTTGAGTATTTATGAAGACGAATATCGAACCACTAAATCCAGCGGACGCAAAGAACCGCGCCGCTGATTTAAGCGTTGGGCTGAATTTAAGACCGAGGAGGTAACCGATGCTGCAGATCAAGAGCCTTCATGCTTACGTGAAGATGGATCCAGCGGATTTACGCCGTGTTTTGACGTCCCTTTCTGATACAGACTGGAAACCCGCGCTCTTTGAATCCCAGAAGAGGGTTCTTGAACTGGCGGGCCTTAGCGGGCAAGTGGCGCTACCTATCGCCCGTCCTTTCTCTCCCTACGGCCCTCACCTGCCCTCAGATGCGCTCGGAGGCGATATCTTCTTCCGTGGAGATGACGTATTTTTCCTTCTTACAAGCCACGGAGAGAGCGAGATGATGATTCGGCGGAGCTATGCACTTAGCGAAGTCAAAGGAACACAAGAGCCAGGAACTGAAGTTGGCATTATGACAAACGACCGTAGCGAAATAGACAAGAGGCTCAATCTTTTGCAGAAACCTTTCAACGATTCACAACCACGTCGCTCGACGGTCGAAAGACTAGACACATGCAGTTCACTTGGCAACCGTTGGTCGTGGGAACCCCGCGCTTAGACAAGATTATAGGTGGGGAAACGGACGAAACCACCGTTAAGTTCGGCAAGCCTGAAATCAATACTGAGGAATTGAACGGTGCGCACGTGCTGGCAAATGATGTTACCCGGACAATGCTTACCGATCTTAGTCAGGCAGTTTTCGCACGGGCTCAAGACATTCTTTCTCGCAAAGGCAAAAAGCAACAAGAAGCTGAGATCGCTTTGGCGCAACTCAAAGAGTTGAATCTGCTTGCCGTTGAGTACCTTCTCGAATGCAAAAGAACAAGTACGCCTCTGACCCGTCTTGCACAGAAAGAGCAACTGCAAAACCCCACTATCGGCGATTTGAAATGCGCAACTTGCGGCAAGGCGTATCGTGATGAGAACCTTTCAGAGGGATACTCCGTTTCTTCTCTCGGACGACGCCTCTGCGCCAGTAGTCACTGGATGACGGTTTTCGTTACCGATGAACTACTCAAAGCTGGTGTACCACAGAATTCCATTCTCTGGAACCTATCGGAGGGTGGAGAGGAAGTCGATATCCTGGTGGAATTCATGGGTGAACTGTGGATTCTTGAGCTGAAGGACCGCGAGTTTGGATCAGGAGATGCACACCCTCTTAACTACCGCCAAGTCCGCTATAAGGCAACAAGGGCCATCGTCGTCACGACCGACAAAGTCTCAAAAGATGCGAGACGCGTGTTTGAAGACTTGGCCAAAGAACGTTCGGGGCGATCCGAGGTTCCTGTCTATATAGAGGGCTTAGGAGGTATCCATGACGCACTTGCAGCTGAGGTCTCCAGAGCTTCGGTACGCTTCGCCTATCAAAAACTTGGAGTGCTGTCACTTCTCTCGGGTTACGATCTCCGACCGATCATTGCGGCGAAGTTTGGACAGCCTGCTCCGGGCGGGTCTGGACCAGAACAGGAGATGTTCTATTACTAGAAAAAGTAAGGGCATTCAGCGGAGCGCAAGAAGACCGCGCCCACTGATGCCGGGTTAGAATTCTTGTGGAAAATTTTATGTTGTGAGAGCTCTGAATAAGTGAAGATAAAGAGGGGGGCAAAAAATTCACATGAAACAGTGGATACTGAAAGATCTTTACTTGTATGATGAATTACAGACGTCTGTGAAACTCATAGAGCTTGGATTTGGTGAATTTCAAACTTTGAACTTTAGAAATGACTTCTACTATCTTCCGTTTCAACTCCTTTCAAGTGGATTTGAGCGATTGATGAAATGCCACATTTGTTTGGGTTACCATGAACAGCATAACACTTATCCTGATAGCAAATATCTCAAGGGTTGCGGGGGAAAAGGTGGACATGACCTCCTCGAACTAAGAAAGGCTATTATTTCTGCATATTTTTCAACACATAATATTCCTGTATTACAGGAAGACACTGGCTTTTTGAAAAATGACAAGGATCTGGATCAATTAATTTATTTGCTTTCAGAGTTTGGAAAGTATGCACGATATTATAATCTAGATATTGTCACATCAACTTCGCAACCAAGCATTAATGTAAAACAATTGTGGGAAGAGTATGAGAACAATCTTGTAATGTCTAATCCACAAATTATGCAAAAACTGGGCGCGCTGGGAGATTTAGAAGCCGGAGAGGAAGTGATAGATTATACAAAACGTCAAATCCTGATCAAACTTGAAAAATTTGCCAGGGCAATTTGCCGACAATTCACTATGGGTAGGTTGGGAAAAAAAGCGTTGCAATACTCCGGCGCATTACATTCATTTATTTTTATAAAAGACGATGAACTTGGTAATCGAAATTATAGAACAGGGACAACTCAATATCAAAAAAACGACCGAAACATACACACCCGAACACTTATTGACGAAATCCAACGGAAAACCAATAAACGTTATCGTCATACTGTTATTAAAAAAGAAGATTACGATGGAGACTGGCCGTTTTATAATGATCAGGTGACAATAGAATGTCGTGAAAAGTTCTGGTGTGTTGTTACGATTGATAACAAGGACTATGCATTGAATGGAAGCGCTCAAGGACGATATAAACTCGAAAGTGTTCACGATGCAGGAATGGCGATCTTGGGAAAATCTGTTGGGCCATTCATTCAGATGGCACTAAAATTAGGCGATGAACTGTAAATCGTAGGACAGGCAAAACAATGGCGTATTTTAATCGGGTAGCCGGGGGTTTTTCTCAGGCGGGTCCGCAAGGGGCGGTTCACAGAGATAATCCCGCAAAGCGGGTGTAATGAATTTTGTATCGGGCGATTCCATAAAGCTGGGGGACGTCCATAAGAAACTAAAATAAGTTGAAAGATATGCAATAAAGGGATCTACGCTTGAGTCATTCTACTTTGGTGTAAAGAATGATTATGTCCAGATTGCTGAGAATGGAATATTCGGATGCTTGGCATCATGTAATGGTGGCATAAATGGGACGCTGCTAAGTTCTTAAGTTTTGGATGGAAGCAGAAGGATCTGATGAGTGTTATGGGACCTGCGATTCTGATGTAAGAGGACGAGCGATCCGGTGGCATTCGATTTTTGTAACCTAAATGCCCGGTAAGCTTAGGACCTTTCTAAATTGAGAAAACCTACATCGCCATTCCTGACGAGATCCAAGAGGGTTTTTGCCGTGGGTAAGTCAGGACCTTACGGGCGGAGGGTTATCACGAAGTGCCGGGATTGGGAGGGAGTCAAGGCCCTAAGAGAAGGAAAGTTTATCAGAAGAACGATAAAGAATTCTGCCCGATGGGGATTTTGTGGGACAGGTGCTGTCCTCTGCCCAGGAGGAGATGGAGAAGCGTTATGCTCTCCTGTCCGCAGGCTTTAATCTGAAAGGGGTCGTCCCAAGGGTGTCGGCGGTACTGGGAGTGACTCCGAAGGAAGTATGGGCCAAGGGCAAGTGTCGGCGGATTATGGAGGCCCGGAGTCTGTTTTGCTACTGGGAGGTAAGGGAACTCGGAATGCCCATGTCTTCGCTTTCACGAAGACTGGGAATATCAACCCCATCGGTCAGCGATTCAGTCACCCGCGGCCAAAGAATTGCGGAGGCAAGGAACGACTGTTTCCGGCTCGAAACCTAAAAACCCAGCGTCCCCATTTACTCAATAATGCCAATATAAAGGAGGTTTGCCGAAAATGCCGAAAATCATTTCAATGTTAATTGTTTTAGTGATTATGAGTTCAGCAAACACTTCAGTATATGCAGCAGATCCATTACTTGACATAAAGGCAAATAGCTTAGATGAGCCTATTACGGTTGCGCATACCCAAAATATACAACTTTCGATTGAGCTAACACCTGGTTCTTTTTATGGTACAAATTCGGATTGGTGGATAGTAGGTAATACTCCGTTCGGATGGTATCACTTCAACGTTGGCACCTCATGGTCACCTGGATTGTCAGTAGCCTACCAAGGGCCTCTATTTGATCTTGCACCATATCAAGTTTTAAACAGTACTTTACCTGAAGGTACATATTACTTCTATTTCGGGGTGGATTCAGTAGTGAATGGTTCACCAGATATGGATAATATTTATTATGATACAGTGAGTGTGATTGTGTCTCAAGATTCCTATTCATTAGAAGAAGTTAATGTCAACGGAATCTTTGAGTACAGATTTAAGTATCAGGATCACCATTTCATGACGTTGGTTGATGATAATGGCACCCTGAATTTAAGACCGCATCCAGGTACGGACATAAATGGTTGGGGATCTTCCTGGTATTTGCAGCCATTTTTGCCAGGAGCAATGCTTAGCCACGCCAGCATAAACTCGGTCAATCATAGCAACACCGGAATTTCAGTTGATGCTTCTGGAGGAGTATCTTATGGGGTATCTTCAACTTATGGAACTTGGAGCGTTAGAATGGAGTTTAGCTATAACGAGGCAGAAAAGAGAATTTTGGGAGCAGGCGATTACACTATTAGCCTATTAGGAACTCTCAGTAGCACTACCGGTGATTTGAACCTTTTTAAGATAGCAAGCAATTACCTTGATAATGTACCATTGCTCTCAGGCGGGATAGGTGATACAGGCGACATGGACCGAGCGGATGTAATTGGCGATGGCTTTACTTTTACGTGGATTCCTCCTGATCAGCCATCTCACTTCCCAAGTGATATGTCGGATTTTTTATCAATAGATGTTATAGGAAACTACAACGAAGTCGATACCGCAGAACAAGGTTATGAACCTATTTTGGCAGCCTACAAGCCTAGCCTTAAGGTAGTTTTAACGTCCCAGAATCCAGGTTTGCATATGATCTTTGGAGGAGTTTACGATACGAGCAAAAGTGATTTATTTTATGAGGACAATGTAGGTATAACACCGCTCATAAAAAAGGAATCTACGGAAACAAATTATATGTTTGATATTGAATTTCTATCGGAAGCATTGCCTGGCGATAATTAGAAAAGGAGCCTACTGGGAAGCTGTCAATGATCGGTATTATGGAGCCACCCATGATCGGGGTTATGGCGCCACGAGAAAGTGGCAGAAAGCGGCAGGACTTTTGGGACAATGCATAAATAAGTAAATATTCTGTAAAACACATCGTTACTTATGTATCTTTGGACGTCCCACAGTTTTACGGGGGAAATCCGGGATGTCCTGCTTGAAGAGAATGGAATAGATAATCTCGGGTAGCGGTGTGGATGAAAGGGTAACGATATGGCTTTTGTACAAGAATCAACAGGATATGAAAAGACGATCCTCTCGGACCTCCAAGGCGCATGGAGCCGCCTCAGAGACTCGGTGGTCGATGAGGCAGGTTTTGAAGGCTGGGATCGTGCCATCTTCCACATCGATGAAGCGATGAGTTGGGAGAGCGTTCGAAATCTGAGAGGCATGCCGCCTCTGCTCCTGGTCATCAGAAACATCTGTGTGCAGGGGAAGGCGTCGGAAGAAATCATGGAATACATCCGAGAAGTTGACGAAATATTGAAGGAGGTCCTCTCTGAATTCATCAACTGAGGTGTTTGTACGCAACGTGGCCTCTTCAGGCTGTTCTTGAAAAACAAAGCTCTTAGAAAGACTGTGGAAGGAGAATGAAAATCATGCCGAGAAAGGTGTGGGTGTACGATCCTCAGTCAGGGGGCACCAAGATCCCTCAAAAGTCACAACCCCGCATACGTCAGCGTATCCTGGAATATGCTGCTGAACACTATGCCGGGAAATACAATAGGATCGACGTGCGGTTTCGTGGGCAGTTCTGCTATATCGACGCTTACACGGAGCCGTATGTGCCTGAGGAAGATTACGATCCAAATCTCTATGGGGAATCCCGAGAAGAGCGCATTGAGCGGCTCAGTGGAATCCCCACGCATTTATGTCGGTTAAGGTATTTTGGAGATGAGGATCGCTGGACAATGGCATTTTATACTTACAGCCACGACAAATACGAACCTTGCTTTTTTGACAACGGCACGTGGCATGGAACCCCTGAAGAAGCCTTTGCCACTTCGGCGGTCTATCTGACGGATTGAAGACGGATATTTGGGATGGTTCAGTAAGTGGCTGGGGGTCGGACCACATCAAGTGGCTGATATCAATGTAATAATTATTGATTTTGACGATTAAAACAGGCCTATATCGAATATTTTAGGGCCAAAAGGGCCGTTTTTCTCCGAACCTTATGGCGAGAGCAAACAGACATTTTATTCCGGGTTACATCCGGCACACCCCGGTTAAATAGGCTCTGCATTTAACTGGGCAGGTCACGCATCGATGCCACAAACGGGAGTTTTTGCTCAAGTTCTCGAAGGAGCGACACCGGTCTTTGCAGTGAAACCAACTACTTCTGGGACATAAACAATGAATAATCAATATGTTGTCGTGGCCCGACCCACAACCACCAACCACAATGAAGAAAAAGGGAGGGAATACTCATGGGCAAAGCATTTAAGTACTCACGTCTTTCAAAGGACGATGCCGCCTGTTTGCTCATAGATCACCAATCAGGCCTGATCTCCCTGGTACAGGATTTCTCGCCCGGCGAGTTTAAAAACAATGTGCTGGCCTTGGCAGATGTCGCCAAATTCTTCGAGCTTCCGACAATCCTGACAACCAGTTTTGAAGACGGCCCGAACGGCCCTATTGTTCCTGAATTGAGGCAAGCGTTCCCCGATTCGCCTTTCATAGCCCGTCCGGGCCAAATCAACGCGTGGGATAATGAGGACTTCGTGAGAGCGATTGAGCAAACCGGTCGTAACCAGCTTATCATTGCCGGCGTTGTCACGGATGTTTGCGTGGCGTTTCCCGCCCTTTCTGCTATAGAGGCGGGTTATGAGGTTTTCGTGGTCACCGATGCATCCGGGACATTCAACGACACGGTACGTCATGCCGCTTGGATGCGGATGGCTCAAGCGGGCGTCCAACTGATGAACTGGTTTAGTGTGGCGTGCGAGTTGCACCGGGACTGGCGAAACGACGTCGAAGGTTTAGGCAATCTGCTTTCCGAACACATTCCCAATTACCGGAATCTCATCACCAGCTATACGGCAAAAGGTTAAGCATGGCGGTTGCCTTGGCCCTATTTTACTAATTGCCCAACGAACGGTTGAAGATGTATCGGCAAATCCGATGTGCTCCTTTGTCGCCCACTTAACCGCTACGTTGGACTGCTTCGACTGCCGGAACGGTGGACGGACCATAGAAAACTTCGGTGCGAAGGCGATTGGCGTGGGCGAAAGGAGGCGCGCCTCATCGCTCATACCAGCCTTTAGTGATGGCAGAGTCAATCATGTAACTCAACAAGCACGGATCAGGAGGTATGGCAATGAAACACTCTCCCGAACTTAAGGCAGTCATGCTGCGCTACTATGAGGCGATGTCACAAGGCGACGTCGGCTTCATGGATCGGATTCTTTCCAGTCAAGGCGAAGTCCTCATGATCGGCACGGATCCAAACGAATGGTGGGTCGACCCTGCCACCATCAATCAGACGCTCAAAGCTCAGGCCCGGGCCGGGATTAAGGTGCTCTCCGGCGATCTTTTGGCCTATCGCGAGGGGACAGTCGGTTGGGTCGCGGATCGCGGAAAATTCGTCTTGCCAGATGGCACTGAGGCACCTTTTCGTTGGACCGCCGTCTTTCATCAAGAAGGGGATGAATGGAGGTTGGTGCAAGGGCATGCCTCCATAGGGGTGCCGAATGTCGAGACGCTCGGCAAGGATCTCAATGCTTAATCCCATCTGACATCAGATGTAGTTCAACCATGTGGTGAGTTAAGGACGCGCTCTCGAGTCAAAGCCATACAGGCCAACCATGGGCTGGAGCGGACGCCGAGAATTCAGCGGTTTTTTTCGGAGAGGTCTGAGTAATACGCGCTTTAAGGGTGGCGCTGCTCAGCCCTGAGGTTGGGTGTTAAAGGGAAAATCATATGAGCAAAGATGTCTTCATTTACCGAATTGACAGCACCGATACCATCGTCAGCGTCAGCGACAATTGGTCTACCTTCGCAGATGCCAACGCTTGGGGCAGTTCCCTACGGCCGGAAGATGTGGTTGGACACAAGCTGTGGGACTTCATTCAAGACCGCGAAACAAGGCACTTATATCGAGAGTTGTTTAGACGGGTAAGAGGGGGCATTCCTTCACGGACTATTCCCTTCCGGTGTGATTCTCCCAGTGAACGAAGATACCTTGAGCTCCTTATCGAGGCCCTACCAGATGAACAGATCGAAATCACAAGCAAGCTTCTCCAAACGAAGCCCAGGAGCCCCATCAGTCTGTTTAACGCGGACACATCGAGATCAACGGATTTCGTCACGTTATGCAGCATGTGCAAGAAGATGAAAGTTTCACCGGGACAATGGAGCGAGATTGAAGAGGGCTTGGCTCATCTCAGGATCTTCGAGGCCGATAAGATGCCCCAATTGACTCACGGACTGTGCCACTCATGTTATCAATTAGCAATGGGAGAGCTGAATGACTTCCGAACACCCAACAAAGCCATCGACAGCGACAAGGAATAGCGCACCGCTTTGCTCTGCGCCATTCCTTGCGCGTCATGGCGGACGCTCGCCGTAAAAAAACTTGACTTGCGTAGCTTTTAAACTACAATATCACCATGAATGATTCCAAAATACAAGTTCTTGAATATATAACTGAAGACGGGAAAAGTCCCTTCCATAAGTGGCTTAATTCACTTAAAGATCGCGCCGCACGTGCGAGAATCAGAGTTCGGTTGAATCGTATAAGGCTTGGCAACTTTGGCGATTGCAAGCCTGTAGGGAAAATAAAATGAAAAAATTAACAGAAAAATATGAATATCACCTCAAAAAAGATCTTCACGATCCTGTTGAGGCCGCGGAATACTTGAATGCAGCACTGGAAGACGGTTCCCAAGAAGTTTTTTTAATGGCTTTAAAAGACGTTGCGGACGCAAAGGGTATTTCTGAAATAGCCCGCAAAACAAAACTTAATCGAGAAAATTTTTACCGTATTCTTTCAACACAAGGCAATCCGAAATTAAAAAGTTTGAATTCCGTCCTGCATAGTGTTGGTTTGAAATTGTCTGTTGAAGTAGAAAATCAGTTATAATACCAGTCGGCGAACACGGACCCGGCACATTGACCTTTCCCGTCGGTCTCTCGAAACCGGTCCGAAACAACGGACAGAACGGCAACCCTTAATAAGTGGAGACGATTATGCGCGTGACCTCATCGAACAGCCCTTTTGGATTGAATCATTCAAACGTCCTATTACTGCTTCTTGGCGCTGCATGCCTTGCATTTTTTGCTGCTTTGGCTTCTTGCTCAGGGACGTCCACTGCAGACGGTCCGACCGACAATCTGCGCGTCGGCGTCTTGCTGGATGCAAACAATCAAACCTATCCCATCGGCAAGATTGCCATCACCGCCATTGAACTGGCTGCTGAAGACTTCAACCGGTACATGAAGGAAAACGGCCATACAAGACAGATAGAACTGTTTGTGGAGGATACACAGGGCGACCCTCAGGTTGCAGCGGAGAAAATACAGGGATTTGCGTGGGCCGGCATTGTGCCCGTTTTTACCGGAACCAGCGCGGAAATCCTGGCGGTCTCCGATTATGCCCAACAAAACAACCATTTGCTGCTATCCGGCTACAGCACGGCCCCCTCGTTAGCCAAAAAGGACAATCGGTTGTTCAGGTTTTGTTTGAACGATGTCAAACAGGCTAAAGGGCTGGTCCGTCTGGCGAAGGAATCCAACCTTGAGAGTCTGGTGCTGGTGTATCGGGACGATGTTTACGGCAATGATCTTAAAACCTATGTGAGGGAGATTGGGGAGCAATATGGGCTGGATATTGACGACGGAGTGAAGTACAGCCCCGATGAAACAGACTTTACGGCTGTTGCGGGCAGAATTGAACAAAAGGTGATACAAAAAAAAGTCGAAAACCCTCCTGACAGTGTGGCCGTGCTCCTGATTGCGCTGAACGAGGTTACGGGGATCTTTCAAGCAGCCGATGGAAACGCGCAGCTGGAATCGGTGAGATGGATCGGCGCAGTGGGAGTGGAACCCGACGCAACGGTTTTTGCAGAGACCGGCACCCTGGAGTTTGCAGAAAGGGTGGGTTTCACAGTGTGCGATTTTGGAATAGAGATGGCCGCAATTAAAAAACCATTCAGGCATGTTCCGGCCAAATTGCAGGAAAAATCCGGGATGGCGCAAATTCCGGCCACGGCCTATATGTATTACGACGCCATGTGGGTACTGGCCGAATCGTGGTTAAGCATTGCCCGAATGGATAGCGATTTGTTAGAGAAAAATATTTATTTTCAGGCCGATACAACCCTGGTCTGCACGGTCGATATAGGGATGGATGAATTTGGAGATAGAGAGTGGGGCCAATATCAATTCTACACCATTCAGGGTGGAGAGTTCGAAGCGGTGGCACTTATTCTCTTTTATGACTGGGCTGTTGATGGGGAATTTGTATGGTTATAAATGTATTCGAAACCTTCAAGCGGACGTCCTTAAGTAATCAAACAATTTGACATGGAATATGTGGAAAGGGGGTCAAGCCTACGCTTGACTCATAGTCTTCTGTAAAGACGCTTCGCCTTGCATTTCCCACCAAAATCCGGTATTCATATCGTCATGACCATGGTATCCAAAATCATCTCAGGCGGCCAGACCGGCGCCGATAGAGCTGCTCTCGACGCGGCCATTGACCTCGACATTCCTCACGGCGGATGGGTCCCCTCGGGGCGAAAGGCCGAAGACGGTAAGGTGCCCGAGAAATATCAGGTCCAGGAGATGGAGACAGAGAACTACTCGGAGCGCACCGAGCAGAACATCATTGATTCGGATGGCACCTTGATCCTGTCTCACGGCCAATTGATGGGCAACTCGGCATTGACCGCAAGACTGGCCGAGAAACATGGCCGGCCGTGCCTTCACATCGATTTAAATAAGACCAATGCCTTCAAGGCGGCCCAGGACATCAATAGATGGATCCAGGAAAGCGGCCTGAAAATCCTCAACGTGGCCGGCCCGAGGGCCAGCGAGGACCCCGAGATTTATGATGACGCCTACAAGGTCCTCAAGACCGCTTACCACCTGTCATTTGTAGAAACCGGCATGCGCAGGATGGATCTGCCCAAGACGGTCGATGAGGCCGTGGACCGCATTATTTCGGAGTTGACCATGAAAGACAAGGCCAGGATCGCCAGGATGGGGCCGGAAGAGGCAAGCGCCTTGCCGATCAGCTTGGGGGACTATATTTGGAAGAGGCTCGGTCTAAGGGACGGCAATGATGAATTAATAGAATCCTGCCGTCTGGTCGCAGATGTGGATGACCTCCGGAAGGAAAGTGCAATAGACGTGATCGCTGATGCACTCTGGAATAGGCTGAGACAGACGCACAGCCTAAGACCGGTCAAATGACGTCCCGATTGCGCGTGGCCCTTGACGGATCCCTCCTGATTCCCGGGGTAATCCGCAGGTGGTTTCAAGAACCCGGGAATCCCGAGACCAGGCGGGCTGGATGCCATCAGGCTGGGCAGACCCAGCCATCTGTGGTGAAAGATCAAGGCTATCTGATACTGAAAAAATCGGTGTTCAACCGGGTGCCATTTTTTCGGAACCGATAGACTTGCACCGGAAGTCGGATTCTCACAACTTAAACTGTCAGCCCATCATTAAAGGAAAAGCATATGACTGTTCTTTTATCCAGTGATCTCAAAGAGACCTTGGACGACAATCAGATTGTCACAGGAAATGACTTGAGGGAGTGTTTGGTCAGTGCATCGCAGACCATTGAGACGGAATACGGTCCAGTGGAATACGCCGTGCGGGGGGAAGGGCCGATGGTTTTGGTTGCCCATGGCGGACCCGGGGGCTACGATCAGGCGCTGGTCCTGGGCGAGTTGTTTCGCAAAAACGGTTACAAGGTTATTGCGCCGTCACGGCCGGGATATCTTGGCACGCCCATGCGGTTTGGAAAGACAGCCGAAGAGCAGGGAGATTTCATGGCCGCGCTTCTTGACGCGATGCATGTCGCCGAGATTATCATGGTCGGTGCGTCCGGCGGCGGTCCGGCAAGCTACCAGCTAGCCCAGCGTCACCCGGAAAGGGTGAAGGCATTGATGGTCATCGACGGCATCAGCATGAATTACAGCAAGGGTGACGATATCAACAAGGTTGAGGAGTGGATGTATCTCAGCAGGCCGGGACAGTGGTTGATGGGTTACTTTTTCAAGCACTTTCCCTCATTGGTCGTGAAAAGCTTTTTGCAGACTGAAAGCACCCTGGAGAAACATGATCTTGGAAAACGCGTTAAGGAGATAGTGGGCGATGCGAATAAATTTGCCTTGATTGATGCCATGTTCAAAACCATGAGTTACCGGTTTGATGAACGAAAAGCGGGTGCGGAAAACGATATCGCCCTGGGTTCGGCCATTAACAAGCTGCCGCTTGATAAGATCGGCTCCGCCACATTGATCATCCACGGGGACGCGGACAACGACGTGCCCCCGCGTGATGCCGAGTATGCCCATGATGCCATTGCCGGCGCGCAATTATTGTGGATCCACAAGGCATCACATATCGGCTTCTGGGTGGCTGAAGACGCCTACAAAGTGCAGAAGTATGCACTTGACTGGTTATGGGAGTTATAGGGAGTGGTTTTGAGAAGGGGTCAGTTGTGAGAAGGGTCAGGGTCTCTGTTGATGCCGACATACATCTTTAAGCAAAGTCAAGGGTTCTATAACCCCGTACCCGGCACAACTTTTCTGGAGCCGATGCTATAACAGCGGTAAATTGTTCATCGCCTGTAAACAAGAAAACCTTTGTGACTCTGTGTGAGAATTCTTGCTTATCTGAAAGGAGTAAAGAATGGAACTGCCGCAGATTGGTGAAATGATCACCACCGAAAGGGGGCTTGCATTGTGCGGCCATTTCAAACTGGACTATCTGGTAGAACGTATCACCGCAAATTTGGAGCAATATAACAGCTGGAAATTTGATGGATGTTCGTGCCTGCCGGACGAGATGCTGGGGCTTTTCACCGGGTGCCGATGGGAGGATATCACCTACAAATGCTGTTTGCCCCATGACCTCTGTTATGCCTATGGCGAACCGGGAAACGATGTTGAACGAAAGCGGGTGGATGTGAAATTTTACAGCGATCTGATGACCAAGGCCGGCATGAAAAAGTTCCTGGCCTCTGCTTTTTTTGGCAGGGGTGAGAATGGGCGGCCCGGAGGAATTCGGTCTTTCCTTTTCATGGGGGTTTGCACGGAAAAGATGAGATGACGCCCGGGCGCCGTTGTAACATACTGCCACGTGTCGACCGCCACAGACGAGCGGGTAAAGGAGGATCAATTTGAAAATCTCCCTGATCGAACTCTACCATGTGAGCGTGCCCCTGGCGGCCACCTTCTGGCCCACCTGGATCCCGGGCTATCCCCAGACCCACAACCGGTTTACCCTGATCCGCCTGGTCACCGACACCGGCATCGAGGGATGGTCGGCCGGATCGGCCATGGGAAAGGAACGCCAGGGGCTGGGTGACCTCCTGGGCGGCTACCTCATGGGGGCCGATCCGACGGATATCGAGCGGGTCCAGGATCTCCTCAAGCAGGCGGGCTTTCTCGGGTGGCGCAACTTCTGGATCGAGCCGGCCTGCTGGGACATCGCGGCCAAGGCGGCGGGAAAGCCGGTCTATGAATTGCTCGGGGGCCGGGCGCGACCCATCCAGGTGTACTGCAGTACCGGAGAGATGCGCCCTCCTGCCCGGCGAATCGAATCACTTCACGAAATGCGCGCCCGCGGCTTCAAATGCGCCAAACTGCGGGTCAAGGGCCGGACCCTGAAGGAAGATGTGGACAACATCTCCGCCATCCGACGGGGTATCGGCGACGACATGGTTCTGGGGGTGGATGCCAACCAGGGGTGGCTGGTGTCCATCGTGGATCGTGTTCCGGCCTGGGACCTGAAGCGGGCCGTTGAGTTTGCCGCTGCCTGCGCGGACAACGGGATCGAATGGCTGGAAGAGCCGCTGGACAGCCGCGATTACGACGGCAACGCCGCGCTCAAACAGGCCGCTTCCGTCAAGATCGCCGGGGCAGAACTCAATTACGGCTGGGACGAAATCAAGATCATGTTCGAGAAGGACTGCTTCGACATCTATCAGCCCGACGCCACCTTTGCCGGCGGCATTGCCCAGGTGCAAAAAGTGATCGAGCGCTGCCACGCCCTCGGGCGTCTCTACACCCCCCACACCTGGACCAACGGCATCGGCTTTTACATCAACTGGAACATGGTCCTCTCCGACCCGGACAACGCCCTCCCCCTGGAATATCCCCTGGAGGAGCCCTCCTGGATTCCGCAGTACCGCGAGGGCGTCATCGCGCCCATATTGCCGGATGCCCACGGGATGCTGCACCCCTTTAGCCGGCCCGGGCTGGGGTTTGACATCGACCAGGGGCTGCTCAAAAAATACGGCCGGCGCTTTTTCAAACTCACCGAGATGCGGCTCAAGCTTAAGGTGATCCGGGAAAAAGGATTGAAAGAAGCCCTGGCCCTCAAAAAACGGAAAGAGACCGGGGCCTGAAACCAGGGAACCGGGAGTAATAAAGGAGCAGGGGGCAGGGGCAGCGTATCTCATGGATTGGATTCAAGCGAATGAAGCGGTCGTTTGGTGGGTGGCGGCTGTATCGTCGGTCTTTTTTCTCGTCAGCCTGATCGTCGCGCCGGTGGTGGCCGTTAAGATTCCTCCTGACTATTTTACCAGGCCGAGGAAAAAAAGAAGGATTCTGGCTGTTCAAAACCCCGTCATAAAAACCGGACTGAAAGTGGTCAAAAACATCATGGGCTACGCCTTTATCGGGACCGGGCTTCTCATGCTGGTTTTGCCGGGCCAAGGGGTGCTGACGATTTTGATCGGGGTAATCCTGGCGGATTTTGCAGGCAAGGATCGGATGGTGAATTGGCTTGTCAGGAGGAGGTCGGTCATTAAATCCATCAACTGGCTCCGGAAGCGGGGCGGGGCAAAACCCCTTGTGCTTGAGGATCACCCGGGAGGATCCGAATAATTTCAGTTTCCTTTGGTTTGGTATTGCCGGCTTCAACCCCTTGCTTTTATTCCGACGCCCGGACGCCGGACCGCTTCTTGCTCGCATTTCCGTCTATCACTCAAAGGACATGGGAGGCAGCAATGGAAAAACCATGGTACAGGGTGTGGCCCAAGGTCTATCCCCGGACACTTCAGTATTATGAAGGAAACATCGTGGACTTTCTGGATGCCACTGCCACGCGTTTTCCTGAACGGCCGGCGCTGATCTTCATGGAAAAGGCCATGAGCTTCGGGGACCTTTGCGATCAGTCCAGGCGCCTGGCCGCGGCCCTGGCCCATATGGGGGTGAAAAAGGGAGACAGGGTGGCCCTCTTCATGCCCAACTGTCCTCAGTTTGCGGTCGCCTATTACGGGGTCCTGAGACTGGGGGCCGTTTTGACCATGTGCTCGCCCTTGAACAGCGAGGCCGAGCTCAAGCATCAGTTAACCGATTCCGGAGCCGAGACCCTGATCACCCTCAGGCTCAACATCCTGATGGACAAACTGACGGCGGTGAAGGCCGGGACCGGCCTGAAGAGGGTCATTGTCTCAGGCATAGAAGACGTCATTCCATTGATCAAAAAATACGGCTTCCTCCTGTTGAAAAGAAAGGATATCGCCCCCTTCATTGCGGACCCTGCCGCCGGCACCTATTCGTTTAAGCATCTTCTCGCCCGGTACCCGCCGGATCCCCCCCAGGTCCCTATCCATGCACGGGAAGACGTCGCTGTTCTGGCCTATACCGGAGGAACCACCGGATTTCCCAAGGGGGCCATGATCACCCATTACAATACCATCGTCAACGTGAGTCAGGTGACCAACTGGAATGCACCCCTGTTCGGGGATAAGGTGGTGGAGAATCTGCGACCGGACAACTGCAATCCTCAAGGGCGTCATCGTATGAGCATCACGGTGGTCCCCTGGTTTCATGCCATGGGCACCATCGCCTATCTGAATTACCCCATCTTTGTGGGGACCACCAACTATGTGCTTCCGCGATTCGATGTTCAGGAGTACTTTCGGGTGCTCAAAAAGTACCCGATCGATGCACTGGGCGGGGCCCCACCCATATACACGGCCTTGCTGAACCATAAGGACTTCCCCGAATATGCCGCCAGTTTCAAGAAGGTCCGGATTGCGGCCAGCGGCGCAGGTCCCCTGCCGTTGGAGTATCTGAACCGGATGAAGGAACTCATCGGAGGCGTTTTTGTGGAAGGCTACGGCATGACCGAATGCACCATGGCCATATGCATCAACCCTGCGGCCCGTGAAGGGGTCAGAAAGGCCGGGTCCGTGGGCATTCCGCTTTTCGATTCAGAGATAAAGATCGCGGATCTTATGGATGATACGCGGAACGTGCCCATCGGAGAGGAGGGTGAGATCCTCCAAAGGGGACCCCAGGTCATGAAAGGCTATTGGAATAAGCCTGAAGAGACGGCAGGCATACTTAAAGGCGGATGGCTGCACTCGGGGGACATCGGCCGGATGGATGAAGACGGTTACCTCTATATCGTCGACCGCATCAAGGATATGATCAAATATAAGGGGTATAATGTCTTTCCCAGAAATCTGGAAGAACTCCTTTACCAGCATCCCAAAATCAAGGAGGCAGCGGTCATCGGGATCCCGGATCCGGCCGTAACCGAGTATCCCAGGGCCTATGTGGTGCTCAAGGGCGGTGAGACCGCCGGCGCAGAGGAAATTCTCAACTATGTAAACCCCAAGGTGGCGGGCTACGAGAAGATACGGGAGGTGGTCTTCCGCAGGGAACTCCCCGTGAGCCTGGCCGGAAAAGTACTGAAGAGAGAATTGCGGAGGGAGGCGCTGGCAGAGAAAAAAACCGGATGATCCTGCGGGTACCCCCATGTTCCGACCGGAGGGAGTAGACCCTTATTGCCGGGTTTTCTGTCATGAAGAACAAGAAGATATGGCCATCCTTCAACTGCACACTTACCCTTCCGTCATTCCGGCACGGTTTTGGCCGGAATCCAGAAAACCCGCAGACTGGATTCCGGCTGAGGGCATGCCGGAATGACGGGACAGCACACAGGCGTTTTGGTGAGGGCATCCGCGTTAGGCCCTTTGTCTGTAATCCCGCCTTGCGGGACAACGTGCGAAGAAGTTTGCCCGTGGGGGTCTCTGCCTCCCGCCCAGGAGGCGGGACAAAAACCGAATACAGCTCGTGGGGACGGCAGCAGGGCTTTACAATACAGTCTGTTCCAGCCCCAAGTACAGCCTTTCATGGGAGGGTATGTCCTTGCTGCCTTTCCGTAAACATTATTCGGAGCCCGGGGGCGGCCGCCGAACGATACGACCGCATTTTATTGCAGCTCTTGGGCAGAGACCCCCACGGGCGTCCATAGGTGAAACCTGTTTGGTTGCGGCAGTTAGGCCGCCTTAGATTCTATGTTCGTGACTTCCTCTGCAAGGTGCGAAGAAGTTTGCCCGTAGGCTCAGGGATTCTTTACCGGTGGAAACTGAGCGAGCGTCTTCTCGGTCAATTCATTGATTTTCTCGGTTTTTGTTTCCGGACCCCAATGCTCCTCCACATAATGGGTTCCTTTGCCCCGCCACAGGAGCGCGCCGCTTTGCGGATCGATAAAATCGATCAACAACACGCCCTCTTGACTGGTGCGGACATAACCTCCGGAGCCGATGCCGATTCCGCCGAAAACGCCGCTTCTCCAGCCCCATGTCCCCACGCCCACCTGCGGCCCATAATCGTCGGACTCGATGACCTGGCGGACAGTATATCGATAATCAACCAAGATGTCCGGATCAATGGTCTCCTCACGGAATCCTTTGGAGGAGAGGATTCGATCCACCGCATTTCGGATGCGCTCGGATACCAGCGGATCATCCGATGTCGTGCGGACCTTTTTCTCATCCCCCTGATGCTGCCAACGATAGGTCCTCAGCTCTGAAAAATCTCTCCCCGACCGGTAATCCTGGCTGACCCGAACCGTCGAACACCCGGACAGGATGAGCACACAAACCCCGACCATGAGCAAAAGTTTTCTCAGCATTATTTTCTCCCCGTCCACCCGGCAGATGACCTCCTAACAACATGCCCCGATCCCTTCAGCCCCTACATCCCGCAAAACACGCCGACCCGGGAATTCTCCAACGGCTACCCGGCAAACCATTTTTCCTTTTAGAGCCAATGAAAAAAGGGCCGTTTCCGGTTCAATATTATCTGTTTCCCTCTGGGCGACAATGGGGTGAAGCCCTCATACCCCTGCAGGAAAAGCGGTATTTTTATATCAGGAGATGGGGGTGCGGGCGACGGGAAAACGGATGGAGAAGATTTCTCAGCCGATCCGGGGGTTCTCACGCCTTCAGCGGGCCTTATCCACAAAGACCCGTCAGGATCGGCTTCCGGATCCGGGAGCGATTTTTGCATCCACCGGGGTGCCCGCATGCCGCCACTTCACCCTTGACTTGCCTGGCGAAATCGCCTATGTACTGCCTGAAAACGGGATTTCTCATCACTCACCTCACCGGCGTCAAAGGACGGACATCGTGCCTGCCCCGGCCCGTGCAGAGGAAATATACTTCCCCGGCAACCCGCAGGCCCCTTTGCGTTGAGGGGAAACGGGTTCCCGGACACTCCTGATCCGCCCCTTTTAAATCGTGATCCTCTTTCCCTCCACGGTGACGTGGCTCCCTTCGGTGGTATTCAAGTAGGGCGGGACAAACGGGCTTACCAAAATCCGGCGGACGTGCTATTATTTATGATCGAGGGAGGGGAAAAAGCATGGACGAATATGAGAAGGTTGACGTACTTGATAATGATTTCGAGGCCCAGCTGTTGGATTCCGTCCTGAACGAGCGAGAGATCCCCCATCTTATGAGGTCCTTCCACGATACGGCCTTTGACGGCCTGTTCCAGACCCAGAAGGGGTGGGGCCATGTGAGTGCCCCCCGGGAATACCACGAAGAGATAAAAGAGATCCTCGGTGATCTCAGAAGCACGTCATCCGGTCCGGACAACAGTGAGGATCAAACGGAAGGACCCGGTCAATGACGCGCCCTGGCCCGCCTGTGTGGTGTTCCGTCATTCCGGCATGCCCTTAGCCGGAATCCACTCCGGCGTATTTCCGGATTCCGGCCAAAACCGTGCCGGAATGACGGAAAAGGTAAGTGCGCAATGGAGTGATGGCCATATTTTCTTGTTTTTCATAACAGAGAACCTGGCAAGAAGGTACTAAAGACCCCCGAATCTACTTTTGGAAGGATCTCTCTTTTCGGTTCGCCTTCTTGAAAACCGCGGCCAGGGTCCCGAATGATCCGGAGCCCCCCTTTTCGCCCTGGTAGGCCTTGAAGGCACGGGTCTCTTCCGCCTCTTTGAGGCCCTTTGTGCTGAGGGAGATCTTCCCGGCCCCCGGGTCCACGTTGAGCACCTGGACCGTGACCGAAGATCCCTGCGGATATTTTCGCCGCAGGTCCCCGGTGGTGTCCCCCGCCATTTCGGAAATATGAAGCAGGCCTGTTTTCCCGCCGGGAAGGAGGATAAAGGCCCCATAGGGCTTGATGGCATCCACGGTCCCTTCCAGAACGGCCCCCGGCTGCAGGTCCTCCTGCGTCCCCTCCTTGTCATCAGCAGATGGAAAATTCAATTCCAGACCGATTCGCCGTGCGGCCGCGTCCACCGAGACGATTCTGACCTGGAGTTCTTCTCCCTCCGAGACCACCTCCCTCGGATGGGCCACCCTTCTCCCGAGACCCAGGCCGGAGATATGGAGCAACCCTTCAATCCCCGGCTCAAGCTGCACAAAGGCCCCGAACTGGGCCAGCCGCATCACCTGTCCGGTCATAATCGCACCTTCGGTGTAGCGCTCTTCAACAGTGATCCAGGGATCCTCCTGCGTGGCCTTGAGGCTGAGGCTGATCCGTCCTCCCTTCCAGTCCAGATCCAGGACCTTCACGCTGACCGTGTCTCCGGGGGTCAGGATATCCGAGGCCGAGGCCACCCGGTGCCAGGCCAATTCGGACATCGGGATGAGACCTTCTATGCCGCCGATGTCTGCGAAGGCGCCGTAGGGGGCCAGCTTTGTGACAAAGGCCGGGATCAGGTCCCCCACATGGAGGGATTGACGGAGTTGGTCAACCATCTTCTGCCGCTCCTCTTCCAGGATCTGTCTTCTGGACAAAACAATATTACGGCCCCCGTTTTCATACTCGGCGATCCGAAACACCAGTTTCTTCCCCACATATCCCTCGGGATCCGAAACCCCCCGCAGGTCCATCTGAGAATAGGGACAGAAGGCCTCTTTGCCAAAGACCCTTACCTGATACCCGCCCTTGCGCTCGGAGGCCACCACCCCCTCTACGGGCAGCCCGCTCCTGTAGGCCCCTTCCAGGGATTCACTGGAGGCCGCGGCGGTCATCTTGACGCTCAAGACGGTCTCCCCGTCCCGGGTGCTTACCACATAGGCAGAGATGGGATCTCCGACCGAAACCGTGGGCTCCCCGTTTTCGCCCAGCAGCTCCTGGGTCGCGATCACCCCTTCGCTCTTCCCTCCGATATCCACAAAGGCCCATTCCTCGCCGATGCTCACCACGGTTCCCGACACCTGGCTGTCGGTCTGGACCCGCTTTTTAACCTTTTTCAGACTTTCCTCAAAGAGCGCGGAAAAGTCTTCTTCTTCATCCACTTCTGTTGGGTCGGGCATCTCTTCTTCCGCACGTGTATCCAGTTCGTTGTCTTCCATACAACCGGTCTCCTTCGTGAGCTTTCCTGCCCACCTATTAAAAAAGGCATTTTACTGCGGATTCGAATATAGCGCCGACCGTTCCAGTTGTCAAAAGAAAGGACAACACATACCGCGATACCGAGGCCCGAACCAACCAAAATGCGTCTTTATGACGGGAATTCCAAGGCCGGATTCTCTTAAAGCCGCCGTTCTTGCCGCCGAGGATGGGCGTTTTTTGAATTGACATCCGAATCCCTGTTCTCCTATTCTCCTTTGCTGAAAGCCGGCTCGACATCGGCAATTGGACCGCAAACCGAAGATGTCTCATCTGCAAGGAGAGGGGAACTGCCATGAATGCCTTGGACCGACTTGTAAATCGAATCATCGACCGGGTGAACGTAAATCTGAGGGAACCCGGTTTTGACGTAGGACCGTATGTTCGAGGGGTGATCCCGTGGGCCAAGGTCTCCCGGTTCTATGCCTTTTACGGGTTGACGTTTCACCACCCGATCCATTTTCATTTCGAGCATTCGAGCATTGCCGGAAGCTATTTTCTCGGCAAATGCATTGTGGATCACTCGGTGTTGTACAAGAGCGACATCCGAGGCGACGAACTCAAGGCGCGCGGAGACGTTTTTAAACATTCCGGCCTGGAAATCCCGCTCCATGATGATGAAGTGATCCGCATCAAAGACAGCTACCTGGTCAAGAACCTGGTGCACAACCATTCCCATGACCCGGAATGCCCTGAAGAATTTCTGATCCAGAATATTGTCTCCCTCCACTATGCCAATATCCACGGGTCCCCTGTGGAAGGGAGCTTCCTCGGACCCTTCAGCACGGTGGATCTCACCACCCTTCACGACTGCGTCATCGGGACCTTCGCCTATGTACAGGCAGGAGAACTGGCCCATCAATTCATTCCGGACGGTCGAATATGGATCCGGTATGGTGATGACTTTGATTTCACCTATCAATTCCCGGAAGATGTCTTGCAGCGCTATGTCCGCCTGAAGCCGGGAGAGCCCCCGAAGGGCGTCTTCATGGATTTTGTGGAGAAGAGAAAACAGGATTTTGAACAGGTCTTTGAACTGGTGAGATGTAAACCCGCCATTGCGGTGCCCCGGGGTGCGGCCCTGAGCCGGTATGCCGTGGTGAAGGGCCAGACCCGGATCAGCGAAAACGTCCTGGTCGCCCAAAGGGCCTATCTCGAAGATGCATGGCTCGGGGTGGGATCCAATGCTCAGGAAAACTGCTATATCATCCGGTCCATCCTTGAGGGGAAGAACATCACCGCCCATGGAGGGAAGATAATCAATGCACAGTTGGGAGAAGGCGTCTTTGTGGGCTTTAACGCCTTCCTCCACGGGACCCCGGAATGCAGTCTGGGCATCGGCAAGGGGAGCATTGTCATGCCCCATACCATAATAGACCTCAAAGAACCGCTGGAAATACCTCCTGACCACCTGATATGGGGGTATATCCAGGATGCAAAAGACCTGGCCGGGCACAGCATCCCCCTGGCGGAGCTGTCAACGTGCAAAGGAGAAGTCCGGCGGGGGGCCATGAGGTTTAACGGAAGCGGTGCCTTCTTTGTGAACGGCTTTCGGGATCGTTTGGAGCATATTCTGGAGGCCAACGGGGCCTACTTCGACGGGACCAAGAAAAAAGGGCATGCCCAGAAGGGCCAGAACATCTCTTTTAATATTATTCAGCCATATCCGGAAGGGCCGAGGAAAGGGCTTTATCCCACCATAGACATCTGGCCATGAATCAGGGGCCGAGGCCTCCCTGAACGGGGGGCCGTAAGGCAAAAAGAGGCCGCGGCCATCTGGCCGCGTCCTCTTTTATTGGTGAACGTCATGTTTAATTCACGGTAATGGGCATCCCCATCAACGGCCATAGGATATAGACCGCAAATGCCACCACCACCATCAGAATAACGCTTGCCGGGATTCCGAACCCAAAGAACTCGCCGCTGGAAAACTGCTTGGATTCATAGGCGATGGCATTGGGCGCGGCCCCCACCAGCAGAAGGAAGGGCATGCCCGCGGCCACCAGTGAGGCAAACACGATCACCTCAGGGGACACGCCGAGATACGGGGCTATAACCAGGGCCACGGGGAGAGAAATAGCGATGGCAGCCACATTCATGATAAAATTGGTCATGATCAGGACAAAGAAGGTGATGCCCATGACAAAAACAAACCAATGGGCCTCCTTGAACATGGCCAGCCAGTTGATGGCCAGCCACTCGGCCGCCCCGGTCTGCCAGAGGCAGAACCCGATGCTCATGGCGCCGCCGAAAAGGAGGATGATGTTCCAGGGGATGCTTTCCAGGTCATTGATATCCAGGATGCGCAGGACAAAAAAGAGGACCGTGGAGATGAGAATGATGGCCGATTTGTCGATGGGTTGAAGGGCCGGGATAAAGGACCGGAGGGACATGGCCGCGATCATGGCAAAAACGATGAGGCCGGCCAGAATTTCTTTTGAAGACAAGGGCCCCAGTTGGGCATTGAGGTTTTTTGCCCTCTCCCGGAGCCCGGGGATCACCCTTTTCTCCGGTTTGAAGAAGACCATGAAGAACCCCCAGAGCAGAAAAACCATGATCCAGCCCACCGGAAACATATAATAGCTCAGCCCGAAAAAGCTGATTTCCTTGCCCACGATCTCGTTGTAGAAGCCGATGGCCACCGCAGCCCGGGCCGCCCCCAGGAGGGTGACGATGCTGCCTGCGCCGGCCACATAGGCCATTCCCATAAACAACCCCTTGCCGAATTTGCTCGGCTTGTCCTCCTCTCCGTAAAGGGCATAGATGGTCATCAGCAAAGGATACAGGGTGGCGGCCACAGCGGTATGGGCCATGATATGGGTGAGGGCGGCAGTCACCAAAAAACAGCCCAGATATATCATGCTGGTTCTTTCCCCCACAATGTTCAACATTTTGTAGGCCATCCTGCGAGTGAGGCCCGTCTTGGTGAAAACAAGGCCCACCACAATGGAGGCAAAGATGAACATCACCGACGGGTCCATGAAGTCCTTAAACGCCTGGCTGGCAGGCCGGATCAGAAAGAGGGCCTGCAGCACGCCGATGAGAAGGCTGGTGACGCCGATGGGGACCACTTCAAAGACCCACCAGGTCCCGGCGATGAGAAAGACGGCCAGTGCCCCCTTGCCTTCCTGCGACAACTGAAAATGCTTGCCCATGGGGTCCACGGCATCCGGCCATGGCGGTGAAAAATAGACAAGGACAAACAAAGAAAGCCCCACAAGCATGAGAATTAAGCGGGTCCAGTTCACTTTTTCTTCTGTGGCAGTTATGTTTGGTTGGGAACTCATTTACCGATCTCCTTGTGTAAATAGACGTCTCGGAATTCTTACCACCCATGGTAAAAATAAGTTTTGTGATGACCGTTTCCGTCGCCGTGGGTCTGGAATGATCCGGGTCGACGAGCGTTCGGGATAAGGCCTGCCGACCTTACAAACGGCAGGTCTTGATCATGTCGCAAATAGCTTCAAATGCGTCGGTCAGGCGCAAAATACCCACCACTTCCCCGTCACGGGTCACCAGAAGGGATTGATGGTGACCCATGATCAATTGATGAATGGCTTCAGCGAGGGTGGCCCCCTCTTTCACATATTCACCCTCCACCGGGGTGTACATGATGCTCCGAACCTTCATTTCAGCGGCCTTGCGGCAGAGGTTGGCCAGGGGATCTCGCCAGAGGCCCTGGCTTTCCATAATGGACGCGATGAATTCGGCGGTGTAGCCGGTTCGGGTGATGCTCTTCATATCCCCCATGTCCTTATATTTGGGTTCCAGGGCCCGCAGTACATCGTTTTGACTCAGCTTCCCCACAATGTGTCCCTTATCGTCATAGACCAGGACCGCACGGTGGGTGTATTGATTCTGAACATGCGCATTCTGTGCCTTCTCGAGCGCGAGCACGGCCTCATACAGTGAGGCGTTCTGAGATACGGTGGCGTATTCAGCCAAAGAGACCATGATATCTTTTACCATCTGCTTACCCATAAAGATGCACCTCGTTCCGGTGACGACAGACGTCACCCACAGGAATACTAAAGCGGATATCCGCAACCAAAACGGCTGTGTGCTGTCCCGTCATTCCGGCATGCCCTTGGCCGGAATCCAGTCCGCCGTATTTCTGGATTCCGGCTAGAAACGTGCCGGAATGACGGAAGGCTAAGCGTGCAGTGGAAGGATGGCCATATTTTCTTGTTTTCATGACAGAAGACCAGGGAATAAGGGCCTAAACGCGCGACCCGGGAACTGCTGAATTCCAAGGCGGCCCGATGAAAAACGTCGGACGATCCTGAAACCCACACGGGTGGGTGATTACCAGCCCCGTGTCTTGATCAGATTGTTAATGTGTGCCTGGCTGATTCGCTCCTCATGCTCGGCCTTACGTCCATGGGCCTTATTGATCTTAGATACCAGTTCTTCCGTGTCGGTCGGTTTCATCAGATAATCATAAGCGCCCAGCTTCATCCCCTCGATGCCCGTCTCCACGGTTGCGTGTCCGGTGAGCATAATCACCTCCACCAACGGCTTGAGCTGCTTGATCTCCTTCAACGTCTGAAGTCCGTCCTTTCCAGGCATCAACACGTCCAGGATCACCACATCCACCGGTTTGTCCTGTACAACGGCCAGGGCATCATCGCCGCTGAAGGCGGTCATGACCGTGAACCCTCGGACCTCCAGCCGCTGGGCCAGGGCGTCAACAAATTCCTCCTCATCGTCAACCACTAAGACCTTCACACCATCTGGCATAAGGCGTCTCCTTTCTCCATCCTGCAGATTGCCCATCCTGTTCAGGGGTTGAACCCTTTGTCTTTCCCACACTCCACCTAGATCCCGAGCCGGCATCCGGTTATCCGGCGTCGTCGAAGGTTGCGTCTATGGACGAGGCCTCCACCTTCTTCTGATACGCCCTCTTCAGGACGGCCATCAGGTATTCCAGATTAACCGGTTTCTGAAGATACTCAAAAGCCCCCAAACGCCGTGCCTCCGCTTCGTCCTTGTCCGAGCCGTGTCCCGTAAGAATGATGACCTGCACACCGGGATAGAGCTTCTTCATCCGGCGAAGAACCTCCATACCGTCTATGCCAGGCATTTTCAGGTCAAGCACCATGACGTCCGGAATGCCATCCTCCATCAATTCGAGCGCCTCTTCGCCGTCGAAGGCGGTTTGGGAATCCAGATCACGCATCTGGAGCCTCTCGGAAAGCGTCCTGACAAAATCTTCTTCATCATCGACGAGCAAGACTCGAAATTTCTCCATCAGCGATTCCTTTCATCAAAGATTTCCTGATTACGGGAACTCAAGGGAATCTGGCGACACCGAACCGGCCTTTGGCCTTGTTCAAGCCGACGGCATCCAAGAACGACCGTAGCGACTTAGACCGGCCTCTGGTGACCTTTCCTGCGATCTCCAAATGTCGACCAAGGGCCTTTCTTCTGCCGGAGCAGGCGGCGGAGATGCGTTCCACCAGCAAATTCACATCAACCGGAACCGTCAGGGCATCAAATGCGCCCAGTTTCATGCCTTCCATGGAGAGGCGGATATTTGGGGGGTCAGTCAACAGGATGAAGGCCGGGGCTCTTGATGAGCGGCTTATCCCCCGGATGATGGAGAGGGAATCGGTCCCGTAATCGTTCAATCCCAACAGGACCACGTCGACCTCCTGTTCATGAAGAATTGTTCGGGCCTCCATCTGATGTTCCGCTTCGCAAATATGACAGCCATGACGCTTCAACCAGGAACCAAGGCTCCCCCTGCTCAAGGCGTCCGTCCCCATGATCAATACTCGAGGGGCCGTCCTTAACATCTTGTTCCGCTCGCTACTCCTCGCCAACGCTATCATTTGCCCCACCGGAGAAATCCTTGGTGAGTGCCAGATGGTTGCCGACCCGCAACAGGCCGTTATATCCCAGGTCAACCGAACTCAGATTCAATGAGCAAGGCCTGTGCCAAAATGATAATGCAAATGAAAACAGCAGGATGTGGCGCTTAGGCCTTTGCAGAAGCCCGCCCTAAAACATTATGAAACTAAATGATACACCTAAATGAAACAAATTGAAAAGCTCATTCAGATGCGTCACGATTGCGTTTGGACATGCTCACAGTAGAGAAGCTGTAAACCAAGAGATTACCGTATCACCTGAATTGCATGAGTAAACCGGGCGCGGAGGCTGTTCCGACCACGAAGATATCGGCCTTCAGGTGTTCCAAGTCTTCTTCAAGCGGCAGAAGATCCCCGGGGCAGGGCTCCTTGACCGAAAAGGTCGTTGGAGATAAATCAGGGCCTGAACCCATCCATACGGCCGGCCGGTCGTCAACGAGCCGCACTTGCAGGACGAGGGAAGATCCTTCTTCGGCCCGGTCCAGACAGAAATCCACGCCCGCGGCCAGGAGCATTTCCAGACAAAAGGGATCCGTTTCGATCATCACCGGTTCGGGATGGGGCACGGCGCTCAGGCGGATCCGCCGCTTGCGGCCGAACCGCTGCATCAGGAAGACCATCCGGGCTGTCAGCTCGTTCAGATCGATTCGGGCGCGTGATTCATCCATACTGTGGGCAAAGCGGTTGAGTCCGGTGACGATATCGACCCCTCGATCCACCTGTTTCCGAATATTGTCCACGGCCTTGACCAGCCGGTCCTGGTGGGGAACAACATTCTCCGGGCAAAGTCTGATAATGTCGTCCATCAGGCCGGCAGATTCTTTGATAATCGCCAGGACATTATTTATTTCATGGCTGAGGCCTGCGGTGATGCGCCCCATGAAGGCGGTTTCCTGCTGATTCATTTCAACCCCTTTTGTGTAGCGATGGATTACCGGGAGGCGTCGTAGGCCTCATCCATCTTCTTGATCAGTTCTTCGATGTGCACAGGTTTCATCAGGTAATCAAACGCCCCCAGGCGCATGCCTCGAACGCCTTCCTTGGTGGAGCCATGGCCGGTCAGCAGAATAACTTGAATATCCGGGTGTCGCTCCTTCAAACGCTGGAGGACTTCAATACCGCTCATCCCCGGCATCATCACATCCAGAACGACTATGGGAGGCGCATGTTCCTCAACGACCTGCAGCGCCTCGACGCCGTCAGTGGCCACCAAGGCCTGGATGCCCCTTATCTGCAGCCGTTCGGCCAGGGTGCGGACAAATTCCGCTTCATCGTCCACAAGGAGTACCTTTGTTCCTTTTTGCATCCTTACTCTCCTTCCTGCTCGCTTCTCTTGGGCAGAATCACCTGGAACACCGTTCCCTTATCCAGCCGGCTGTCGACCTTGATTTCACCCCCCAGTTTCTTGACGATGCCGTATGTAATGGAGAGCCCCAATCCGGTACCATATCCTTTCTTGGTAGAGAAAAAGGGCTCAAATATATGCCTCATGGTCTCCTCCGACATCCCCACACCATTATCGCTGATAGAGATTTCCACATGATCCGGGTCCCGTTCCAATGATTTAATGGTGACCTGGCCACCGTCCTTGACCGCGTCAAAGGCGTTGTTGAGAATATTCAGAAAGACCTGCTGGAGCTGGCCCCGGTCGGAAAGGATGCTGGGCAAATCCTCTGCGAGTTCCAGATGCAGGACCAGGTTGCGGTTCAAGGCCTCCCTTTCCAGAAAACTGAGCACCTCGCGAAGGACTTCGTTAAGGTTAATGACCTCGATGGAGACGTCCATCCTGCGGGCAAATCCGAGAAGGCGGTGGGTGATCGCCCTGCACCGTTCCACGCAGGTCAGCACGCCGTCGGTCAGGCCTTGAAACCGCTTCATGTCGACCACGCCACCTTCCATGGTCATCAGGTCTTTCATCAGCCCGGCTTTTTCGTTGATGACGGCCAGCGGATTGTTGATTTCATGGGCCACCCCGGCGGCCAGGCGGCCGATGGATGCCAGTTTGCTGGTGTATTCCATTTCGTGATAGGCCAGTTCGCGCTTCTGGTCGGATTCTTCAATGCGCCTCACCAGCATGCCGGTCAGCTTAATAATCACGATACTGATAAGAATAACACTTACAACGAACACATAAAATATCTCATTCTTAAAAGTGACCCAGCTTTTAAGAACCTCGGAGCGCCGGCTGACCACCACCAGACGGAAAGGCCCGGACTGGAAATCCGTATAAGTGAAAAGGATTTCGCGGCCCTGGTCGTCCACAGTCTCCATAATGGTGGGCTCATAGCTGATCGGCGGTGGGCAGTTGGGACATTTTTCAAGGACCCTGCCGTAAAACTTGGATGTGGTCTGGAAGGTTCCTTCCCGGTTGAGGATATAGGCGTCGGTGGATGCATCCAGACCCATGGAGGCAATGAGCTCGTTGAATTTCCGTGTATCGATGGTGACCCTGAGTATCCAGGCCCGCCCGGAGGCGCTCACATGCTGGACCGCGATTACAAAATGGGGAAACTGGCGATACCCCATAAAGACGTCGCTGATATGTGTCCCCCTGAGCTGGACCTCCTGGAACCAGGGCTGGCCGGCGTATTCCTTTCCCTCTAATCGATAGGGGCCGGCGTAAGACACCTGCTTTCCCGCGCTGTTAATGAGTCCCAGGTCTATAAACCCGCCGAATTCCTTCTTCATGACCCGAAAAATGCGGCCCAGGGTATTTTGGTCCGCCAACTCCTCAAACGTATATGCTGAAGCGATGAAGCTGACTGCGGAGATCCTTTCGGTCAGGAAGAGTTCAAAAGAATGCTTGGTCTTGTTGACCATCGCCTTTAAAGGCGTCATAATTTCATTTTTTAAGGCGCCCTGGTACACATAATAATTGAACCCTGCAATAAACGAAAGGGGCAAGAGGGTCACCAGCAACATGAGGATGGTGATGTTTCGCCGTAATTTCTGGTACCAGGCCGGTGAGCGTCCTTCATCGTTTTTCTTGACTGTAAGCGCCTTGTTGAAAAATCTGCTCATAGCGGGTGTTTTCCGGGAATCGGGTGGAGGATGTCTCCGGGTCGAAGACGGCCGTTCACGCATCTTTCCAGGGCCTTTTCCCACGGCCCCATGACGGAATCAATGACATCTATTTTCTTCCACGTCAGGTACTGATAATACTCCTCTTCTATGGCGCCGCAGATGACGGTTCGCACCTCTTCGGCAAGAATCAGGTGACAGAGTTCCTCGGCCGAGGCACGGGGAAGAACGAGGGTTTTTCGTGCGGCTGCGTCGCCTGAATTTCCGCCGCTGTGCAGCAGGACCTCCGTGGTCAGATCAAAACGAGGCGCCACATGGTTTTCCCTCAAGGTAATCAGTAGTTTGCCTCCCATGGTCTTTTGTCTTTCATACGAATCGCGTTATAGTTGGTTCCCGAACGGAAACCCCTGTTCAGCCAAAACCCGAATATCGAATTTCGAAATCCGAAACAAATGCGAATATCGAATGTTCAAATGATAAAAACCAACAGCTTAAAAACAGGATGTTTCTGTCATTGAGGTATTTAGGGTTTTGGTCATTGTTTCGGATTTCGAGCTTCGGATTTCGGATTTCCTGAGCGAAAACCTGGTCTTCGTTCAGGCACTGCTAAGGTTCAAGCCCGTGCTGGTTGATCTTTCGCCAGAGGGTGCTCCTGCCCCAGCCGAGGGCCGAGGCCGCCTTGTTCTTTCGCCCTTTCGCCTGGATCAGGGCGTTGATGATCATCTGTCTTTCCATTTCCGGCCAGTTGGTTCCCTGGGATCGAGACAGTGTGGACAGCAGTTCTGAAGGGCCGGCCATTACCGGCGTCCCCGGTTCGGAAGCCGACGACTGGGGCGCCGTCATGTAAGCCGGCAGATGTTCGGGTCTGATACGTTCGTCCTGGCAGATATTGACCGCATATTCTATGGCATTTCGCAACTCGCGAACATTGCCCGGATATGCGTATTTCTTCAGTATCGGTTCAGCTTTTTCAGAAAAGCCATTAATTTTTTTATGAAAACGACCGGAGAACAATCCAAGAAAATGACCCATCAACAGGTCGATGTCCCCTTCCCTTTCCCGGAGCGGCGGAAGGTGCAGCCGCACCACGTTCAATCGAAACAGGAGGTCTTCGCGGAAATGACCGTCCCGAACCATTCTTTCCAACGGGCGATGGGTAGCGGCGATGACGCGGACGTCGGCCTGAAACCCTTTGGTGCCGCCCAGGGGATAGATAATCTTGTCATCGAGAAACGTCAGGAGCTTGACCTGCAGGGAAAGGGGCAGATCACCGACTTCGGTCAGATAGACGGTACCCTTGTGTCCCAGGCGCATACGCCCCGGCTTGTCAGAGACTGCTCCGGTGAAGGCCCCCTTGATGTGTCCGAAAAGCTCCGATTCCAGGAGGGTGTCGGGGAGGGCGCAACAGTTGATTTTGATGAAGGGCTCCCGGGCGCGTTCAGAGGCCTGGTGGATGGCCTCGGCGGCCAGATCCTTGCCGGTTCCCGTTTCCCCGGTGATCAGGACAGAGGAATCGGTTTGGGCGATGACGGGCATGATTCGAAACAATTCTTCCATTTTGGGACTGTGCCCGATCATTTCGCCGAAACTGTAGGCATGCCCGGCTGTCTCCGAGGCCTTGAGCAGCCGGATATCCTCAACCACTTCCATGTACCCGAGCACGCTCCCATCTTCCTTAAACAGCGGAATAGAGGATAGGCGGACGGGGATTTTACGCCGGTCTTTGTTGATGATATCCCCTTCCAACGAGGATCCCGCGTCACTGCCGGACGTCTTGGTGGCCGAAGGGCAACGCCGGGGACAGACATCGGCCCGCAGCACATCACAGCAGGGCAGCCCCCAAACCTGCTCACGATGGAATCCGGTCAGGGATTCCAGGTATTGGTTGAAATAGAGCAAACGACGGTGATCGTCCAGAACGGCCACCCCCACGGGGATGGAATCCAGAAGGACAGACAAGGCAAGCGGTGAAGAAAAAAGGTCCTGCACAAACGGTTGCGCCCATTCTTCAGAACGGAAATACCTGTCGGCAATAGAAGAACTTTTTCCCTGCCCCATTATCAACTCCTCAACCGGTGCCGGCCCCTCAGACGGAACCCACTAAGTATCATCAGATCTACGGAAAACAGGTCGGTCAAAATTAATAACTTTGTTGAAGTCCCGGGATTAACCTTCCATATTCCAGGACATTTTTTCGTGTGTGACGTGTAAGACAAACTTGGGGAAGAGAGATTGCCATCCATTACGCCGTCCCCCGAATGGGCGCCTCTCCCCCTCCACCGACCGGAGGTATCACCCTTCGACCTACGATCCTTCCCGTCGCCCGGGATATCTTCGATGGCATTTATACCCTAACCCAGGGGGAGGGTCAATGCCGAAACAACATCTCCGGCATTCATTTCTCTGTTGCGACCACGGACAGATGGTGAGTATAATGCGAATATTTTGAAAAATCGTGGATACGTTCCTTACTCCGCAGTCCAAAGTTCTCGTAATGTACTGATCTTGTTGAATGCATAAATTCCAGGCCGTCATTCCGGCGAAGCTTGTCCCGGACTCCGATCCGGGAGCCGGAATCCGTGTCTTTTTAAGAAGTTAAATGTTCCCCGTACTTGCGGGGATCGAGTCCGGCATGACGTGAGAACTTGGACTCTCACGTTCCTTATTCAGAGGCAGGTTGGATTAAGGGAGATTAAGATTGAGGTGGTGACGACATCGCGCAGGCATATTTATCGGCAACATCGACGCCGTTTGAAAAGGGGGTATTGGAGGGAGCAGATCCCGGTCCTCCTTTCAGGCCTTTTGATGTTCTGTTTCGCCTGCTCGTCCCAGACCGAGGGAAACCAGAAGCAAAAGACGGCGGCACCTGTCACCGTGAGTTCCGCAATCCGAAAGGATGTCCCTGTCCAGCTCATCACCATCGGTAATGTGGAACCTTACGCCTCTGTTGCCATAAAATCCCTGGTGGACGGACAAGTGACAAAGGCAGCCTTTCAAGAGGGTCAGGAGGTGAAAAAGGGGGATCTCCTCTTCGTAATCGACCCCCGGCCCTTTGAGGCGGCCCTGAAACAGGCGGAGGCCATCCTCGAAAGGGACCTCTCAGCGGTGAAGGAGGCCCAGGCCAACCGGGTCAGCAATGGGTCGCAACTGAAACACGCCCAGGCCATTCTGACCAAAGACCAGGTTGAGGCCAGGACCGCCAGGGTGCAGGCGGAACGGTATGGCGCACTGGCCGCGAAAGGGAATGTATCCAAAGACGAATACGATCAGGTACAGATGAAGGCGGACGCCCTGAATGCGATGGTACTCGCAGATGAGGCGGGGGTGGAGAAGGCCCGCGCCGCCTTGCTGGCATCGGACGCGGCCCTGGAGCATGCCCAGGCCGCGGTTCGCGCATCCCGCGCAAATCTTCAGAACGTCAGGCTCCGGCTGGAATACTGTTACATACACTCACCCCTGACCGGTCGCACAGGGAATCTTCACGTGAAGGAAGGCAATATCATCAAGGCCAACGATGCGGTCCTTGTGGAGATCCATCAGGTGCATCCCATTTATGTCGCCTTTTCCGTCCCCGAGCAGGAGCTTCAAACGATCAGAAGACACCCCATACTGGGAGATCTCAAGGTGGAGGCCCGGATTCCGGGCGACCGGAAAGAGACGGAGCAGGGACGCCTCACCTTCATAGATAACAGCGTGGACAGGACCACCGGGACCATCCGGCTCAAGGGGACGTTTCTTAATGAAGAAAATCGGCTTTGGCCCGGTCAGTTCGTGGATGTGGTGGTCATTCTGGATATGGAGAGAGACGTTACCGTGGTTCCGTCCCAGGCCGTCCAGACCGGCCAGGAAGGACCGTACACCTTCATCGTCACCCAGGAGCTGACCGCTGAATACCGGAAGCTGACCCTGGGACGGACCCTGAACGGCGAAACCGTCGTCACCGGGGGACTCTCGCCCGGGGAAAGGGTGGTGACGGACGGTTCACTTCGGCTGGTCCCGGGGATGAAGGTGGAAATCAAAAGCGGGCTCATAAAGGCTCCCCCCGCGTCATGAATATCGCCGGCATATTCATACGCCGCCCGGTGATGACCACCCTGGTCATGACGGCAATCCTCCTCTTCGGCATCATGGGATATCGCCAGCTCCCGGTCAACGATCTCCCCAATGTGGATTTTCCTACCCTCCTGGTGACAGCGGCCCTTCCGGGGGCAAGCCCGGAGACCATGGCCTCGGCCGTGGCCACCCCGCTGGAGCGGCAGTTTTCCACCATCGCCGGGATCGACTCCATGACCTCCACAAGCAATCTTGGCAACACCCAGATCACCCTCCAGTTTGATCTGAGCCGCGATATCGACGCCGCCGCCCAGGATGTTCAGGCCGCCATTACCGCCGCGGCCAAACAATTGCCGTCCGATATGCCCAGCCCCCCTTCGTACCGAAAGGTGAATCCCGCGGATCATCCCGTGCTCTATCTTTCTCTCAGCTCCCCCACCCTCCCCCTTTCCACGGTCAACGATTATGCGGAGACCCTGCTGGCCCAGCGGATCTCCATGGTCACGGGCGTGGCCCAGGTCATGGTCTATGGCGCCCAGAAATATGCGGTCCGGGTACAGTTGGACCCCAAGGCCCTCGCATCGAGGGGCATCGGGATTGATGAGGCGGTCGACGCCATCCAGAAGGCCAATGTGAATCTCCCCACAGGAACCCTCTGGGGAAGCGAGCAGGCCGTCACGGTGCGGGCGAGCGGCCAGTTGACGGATGCGCAGGCCTATGGTCCGGTGGTGGTCGCCTACCGGGGGGGAGCGCCGGTGCGCCTTCAGGACATCGGCCGCGTCATGGACAGCGCTGAAGACGATAAGGCGATTACCTGGTTCAACGATGTCCCGGCCATCGTGCTGGCCATTCAGCGGCAGCCCGGCACCAATACGGTGGAGGTGGTGAATGCCATCAAGGGGATCCTCAACACCCTTCGGGCGAATATTCCGGCCTCGGTCAAGATCGATGTCCTTTATGACCGGTCCGAATCCATCCGTGAATCGGTGGCAGACGTCAAGTTCACCCTCCTCCTGGCCGTGGGGCTGGTGGTGATGGTGATTTTTCTCTTTTTGCGCAACCTGTCCGCCACCCTTATCCCGAGTCTGGCCCTCCCCATATCCATTGTGGGGACCTTTGCGGCCATGTATTTTATGGATTTCAGCATCAACAATCTCTCCATGATGGCCCTCATCCTTTCGGTCGGTTTTGTGGTGGACGACGCCATTGTGATGCTGGAGAACATCGTCCGCCACATGGAACAGGGGGAAGGGGTCATGGCGGCGGCCCTTAACGGGGCCAGGGAAATCGGTTTTACCATTGTCTCCATGACCCTTTCTCTGGTGGTGGTCTTTGTGCCGGTGCTCTTCATGGGCGGCGTCATGGGAAGACTCCTCCATGAATTTGCAGTCACCATCGCCTGCGCCGTCCTCATCTCCGGATTCGTATCGCTCACCCTCACCCCCATGCTGTGCAGCCGTTTCCTGCGCCCCCCCGGGGCCCAGCGTCACGGCCGCGTCTACAACGCCTCTGAAAAGGTCTTCCAGGGAATGCTCGATGTGTACCGGTGGAGCCTTACGCGGGTCCTGGATCACCGTCTGGCGACCCTCTTCGTGTCTGCCCTGGTTCTCATCGCCACCCTCTACCTCTTTATCATCATCCCCAAGGGGTTCCTCCCCAGTGAGGATACCGGCCGCATCTTCGCCATCACCGAAGCGGCCCAGGGGATCTCCTTTGACTCCATGGTCCGTCACCAGCAGGCCTTAAACGCCATCGTCACCGAGGATCCCAACGTGGAA
Source organism: Deltaproteobacteria bacterium (assembly GCA_021737785.1). NCBI lineage: Bacteria > Pseudomonadati > Myxococcota > Myxococcia > Deltaproteobacteria bacterium. The sequence continues at coordinate 22,763 of JAIPDI010000031.1, read as the reverse complement.
TCATTCATGTCGGGGATCGGCGGCGGCAGCCGCGGCAGGGCCAACAACACCGGCCGCCTGTTCATTCGTCTTAAACCCCGTGAAGAACGCCCTCATGTGGATGAGGTGATTCAACAGCTTCGTTCAAAACTTGCGGCCGTCCCCGGAATTCAGGCATTCGCGCAAAACCCTCCTCCTATACGGATCGGCGGGTCCCTCTCCAAGAGCCAGTATCAGTTTACCCTTCAGGGTCCGGATACGGATGAACTCTACAGGTACGCCCCCCTGCTGGAGGCGCGACTCCGGGGCCTCAAGGAACTCCAGGACGTGACCAGCGACCTGGCCGTCATGAACCCTCAGATCGACATTGAAATCCAGCGGGACAAGGCTGCAACACTGGGGGTGACGGCCCATCAGATCGAAGACGCCCTCTTCAGCGCCTATTCTTCCAGACAGATCTCCACCATCTTCGCGGCCAACAATGACTATCAGGTCATCCTTGAACTTCAGCCCGGGTACCAGCTGGACCCGGCGGCGATCCGACTCCTCTATATCCGGTCCGCCTCCGGCCGGCTCGTTCCCCTCGATGCCGTAACCACCATTACCAGAGGGCTCGGGCCTTTGACCGTGAACCACCTGGGTCAGCTGCCTGCGGTGACCATCTCCTTCAATGTCCGTCCGGGCGTATCATTGGGAGACGGCGTCGCCGCGGTCGAGAAGGTGGCCCGCGAAACCCTCCCCCAGGGGATCAGCGCCAGCTTTCAGGGGACGGCCCAGGCCTTTCAGGACTCCATGCGCGGCCTGGGGCTCCTCCTCCTGATGGCGATCCTGGTCATATACATCATGCTGGGGATCCTGTACGAGAGCTTCATCCATCCCCTGACCATCCTTTCCGGCCTCCCGTCCGCGGGATTCGGGGCCCTTTTGACCCTTTTCATCTTTGATGTGGATCTCAACGTCTATGCCTTTGTGGGGGTCATCATGCTGGTGGGCCTGGTGAAAAAGAACGCCATTATGATGATCGACTTCGCCCTGGCTGCGGAAAGAAAGGAGGGGAAAAGCCCGAAGGAGGCCATCTATCAGGGATGCATCACCCGTTTCCGGCCGATCATGATGACCACCATGGCCGCCCTTCTGGGAACTCTCCCCATTGCCGTCGGGTTCGGGGCCGGAGGGGAATCCCGACAGCCCCTGGGCCTGGCCACCGTCGGGGGCCTGATCTTTTCTCAGTTGATGACCCTCTATCTGACCCCGGTGGTATACATCTATCTGGATCGATTTCAGAAGAAGGTCAGTCGAACGTCGGGCATCTTTCGAATACGGGGCGCAGAGCGGATTGAAGAAAAGGCAGGATCGTGAGGGGCCGGGTTTGCTTTAGCCGTTCACAGGTTGAACGGCCGCTACGGCCGTGAATACACAGATCAAAGAGCGTCCTCTCAGAACTCAGGGTTGGGATCACAACAGGCCGACGGAATCCACCCGGGAAAAAACAAGGCCTGCCTATTTCACGATCAGATCATTCCTTACGGATGTGACCCCTTGAACGCTCCTTGCGATTTGACCCGCCTTATCGACCGCCTTTTGAGAATTGACGAAGCCGCTCAGTTGAACGATCCCCTTGCGGGTTTCCACACTGATCTGGAATGATTTGAGAAAATCATCCCCTGCAAGCAGGGATTTAACCTTGGTCGTGATGACCGAATCATCCACGTATTCACCTGGAGTTGTCTGTTTGGACGTGGATCCACAGGCCGAAAACGCGGCAATCACCATCAGAAGGACAAAATACCCGATAAACCTGTTCCTCATTTTCATATCACTCGCTCCTTCCTCTAAATGCCCCGCCTTGTCCGGCAAGGGCCTAAATGGTTACACTCGTCGTCGCCCCTGAATAACCTGAATCACCACCACAATAATGGCGATGACCAGAAGGGCGTGGATAACGCCGCCCATGGTGTAGCCCGTCAGCAATCCCACTCCCCATAGAATTAAAAGAATCACAAATATGGTCCAAAGCATGTCTTACCCCTTTCTGCTGGATGGCTGGGGCCGAGCCCTTGGCCCGACCCCTATCCATACAGCGCTTCACAGCACAGTTTCTGCCGCACCCCTATGGGACAGGCACAATTTGGACCCTCCGGTTCAAGGCCCGTCCTTCTGCCGTCTCGTTGGTGGCGATCGGTTGGGAGAACCCGAATCCTTCAGCGGAAAGTCGGTGCTTGCCAACGCCCTTCCGGACCAGATAGTCTATCACGGCATTGGCTCTTCTCATGGATAACTTCAGGTTATAGGCTTCAGTACCGATGCTGTCCGTATGTCCTTCGATCTGCGCCCTGAGGCCCGGATTGTTTTGGAATACCACAGCAACTTCATCTAACAGGTGGGAGAATTGCGGTTTAATATTGGACTTGTCAAAATCAAACAGCACATTCGCAATGACCCAGCATCCGTCCGCGTTGACCTTTGCGCCTTTGGGGGTTCCCGGGCACTTATCCAAATTGTCGGGAACACCGTCGCCGTCGGAATCCAGAATGACGACCTTTTCCACCGGTGCGGGTTTGGGCGGGGCCTTTTTCAGAAACACCCTTGTCACGAAATCGGCCATCCCCGCAGGGGACGCGACCTGGTCCCCGGTGACATAGGTTCCGCATTGACCCGTCTCCACGACCTGCTCAAGAAGCTTCTTGCCGTCGGGATCCGCGCCGATCTGTACGGCATAGAAACAGATCCTGTTTCCGTAATGCGCTTTCAAATCTGCCGCGGACTTCTTGACCGCGTCATACACCATCACATCTTTGTCGGCATCGGTGAAAATAATCACCGCGATATCGCCCTGGGCCGATTTAAAGTCCTGGGCCGTCGCATCAAAGGCCTGATTCAGCGGACTTTCGCCGACGCTAAAACCGATCTTGTTCAACCCCGCGTCAAGGGCGCTCTTTTCATACGGGGCCGGGCCCCAATAAAGTTTGGTCAGCTCATTATCAAAAAGGGCTGTCCTGCCAAAGATCCTGAGTGCTCCGGTCATCTTGAGATCCGGAATGGTGTGATTCATTCGAGACGCCAATCGTTTGGCAATATCCAGCTTCAGCTCTCCCTTATAGGGTTCACCCATGGTCCCGGACTTGTCGACAATGACGACGAAATTATCCACCTTTTGCACATAGTCCCCCGACTGGAGCATCGGGTTGAGATTCTGGGGGGTAAATGTGGGAACCGCCTGCGGGGCAGCACAGCCGATCAGAAACGCACCTGCAGCGACCGGCAGAACCATTTTCAGCCATCTCATTTTCATACCTTGTCCTCCTTTTTCGGATTAGATTCCAGTGCATCCATTCTGAGAGTCCTTCAGTCACAATGAATGCTACGTCCCAACGACCTTCTTGATCTCTCCCGTCTTTTCCTGAACTTTGCCGGTGCTCCTTTCTTCTTTGCCTTCGGCTAACAATTTTGGGTTATCGCTTGCTTTCCCGGCGATTTCCTTGATCTTGCCTTTGACTTGGTGCATCTTGCCTTCTGCCTCATCCCGTGTCCCTGATTTCATCATATCTCTCCTTTTCGATTTCGCTTTGAATGTGAAAAATTCAATGAAAGAGCCTGAAATTAGGGGTCTCTTAATAGTTTTAACATTAGGAGTTGCTGAACTCGGCCACAACTTTTTTGTAGGTATTGGCCAACTCCTCCATTGCCGCATCAATGCCTGACTTGAGTTGCTCCCACGCGCTTCCGCTTGAAGCACCTAACTCCTTCACCTTTTCAGCGACCGCATCCCGCTTTTGACGCAATGCCGTCAATTGCTGTTCCGCCTTCGCCTTGGCGTCCCCTTCCAGCTGTTCCGCCTTTGCCTGAAGTTTATCAATGTCCTCCCCATATTCATCCAGTTTGGTTTCCATCTGTTTTCGAACGGTCTGCATCTGCTCCTGGGTGTAGGCCTTGGTTGTCTCGTAAGCCTCCTTGGCCTCCTTCTTGACGTCATCCCCGGATACGGTCCCGGGCTTGCTTTGGGGTTGGTCCTTGTCACCGCAACCCGACAATATCCACGGGATCAACAACATGACTGCCAGCAACCCCCTTACGAACATAACCCGTTTCATTTGGACCCCTCCTCCATCTCGAACCTCCATTTTTGAGTTCGCCTTACAAAAAAAACCCTATCCTGCACTCTTTTCCCTTAGTTTATGAATCTCTTTGTTCATGGTCCTTGCATGAAGGGATTTTTTTGCCAGCTTTGGCAAGGTCAAAATTGCCACGATGGCGCCACCCAAAAGGGAGGAATAAACAATCAAGGCCGTAATGGACAGCTGAAAAGTCCAGGTCAAGAATTTGAAATCCAAAGGCATACTGTTCTGTATCGCAGTGACGATGATTACCAGTACAAGTAAAAAGGTGATGATTAATGAAAAATACATGATTATCCTCCCTTACATTCGTGGCGGATCCGCTGCAATTGATGAATGCCTTTAAAAACAGACGGATAACACGTATAACGATGCTATTTTACATGGCATCGGAGTTTGATGCCTTCCATAACGTTTCGGTTACTGCTCCAGTTTTTCGTTTTCCGCCACCTTAGACGCTTCTTCTTCTCGCATCCTTTTTTCCATCTTTGCCAAAAGCTCGGCTGTGGTTTTCTTGAGATCTTTAGTCCCTCCGGTTCGTTGAAATGCCAGAACCGCAATGATCAACGCAATAATCGCAATAAGAAGTGTTATCACTGTCATGGCCAATCCTCCTTTCTCTCTCTCAAGATTGTCTCCGTGTTTCCCGCAATACACTGAAAAGGCAGTATTTGGATTGCAGGCCGACGTGTTTGCCCATAAGCACCACACCCTACCGGGGCCACACCTCCCTTTTCCTTTTTCCCGCTGCTACGGTGTGAGACGCCATTTCGTAGGGCTCCTGGAGCAGGTTCATCGCCCCGCGAAGTACACGAAACCGGTCGGACTTCAGATGGCTGTTCAGGTTTTCCCGGGTATCCCATTCTTCGAGGATATGGAGTTCATTTTCATCCTCCACGCTCCGGCAGAAGTCGCAGCGCAGGCATCCCTTCTCTGTCCGTATGGGGCCGATCAGGGAACCGATCGCCTGGGACAGCTCCATGCGCTTCTCAGGAAGAACCTTCATTCGTATGATGACCAGTATCATGCAGATGGTAGCTGCAACAGTCTTGCCAACACCCCGGGAGGGGAAGGAAATTGGAATAATGTATAGATAACGGTAGATTATATGAATGGGAGAGAAACGTGGGGAAGGGTGAAACGGTCGGTTGGCCTCAATATTTGGTGGAACCTCCATATATTGAGGGAATCTTTTTTCTCCATTCTGTATAAAAGCGCAACTTACTTGGGCCATTCTACCGTGGTCAACTCGAGCCGCCATACGGGTCCGTTCAAAAACATGGCGCCCTCGAATCAAGTCCAAATCAAAACGGAATATTCAATTGAGTCGTTCACCATAAGCTTCATCTCCGGCCTGGCTCCCCGATCGAGCTTATGCCGGCAATCACGACAGGTCCAATATTCCCAGGACTCCTTGACTGCATGATTCAAACAATGGTTATAAAGAGGGCAGAACACATTCCTCTCCCCCCTTCTTTGAAGAGGCTTGCATGCTTTCTCCATCACTCCCTCCTTTTCCTTTTTCCCCCTGCTACGGTGTGGCACACCATTTCACAGGGCTCCTGGAGAAGATTCATGGCCCCGCGAAGTACACGAAACCGGTCGGACTTCAGATGGCTGTTCAGGTTTTCCCCGGTATTCCATTCTTCGAGGATATGGAGTTCATTTTCATCCTCCATGCTCCGGCAAAAGTCGCAGCGCAGGCATCCCTTCTCTGTCCGTATGGGACCGATCAGGGAAGTGATCGCCTGAGACAGCTCCATGCGCTTCTCAGGAAGAACCTTCATTCGTGTGATGACCAGTATCATGCAGATCGTAGCTGCAAGTGGCCTGCCAGGAACCGAAAAAAGAGAATATCTGGAATAATACTGTAATAACAGAAGATTAGATGAATGGGCAAAAAGCGTAGGAAAGGGTGAACCGATGGGTTTGGCCTCAATATTTGGTGGAACCTCCACATATTGAGGGAGTCTTTAAGGAGAGCCGGTTCCGCTGTGACAACCAGGATTTCCCCCATCTGCATCCTTTGTTGGGGGGGGGGCGTATGGATGTGTCGGATGCATTCATAGATGATGGCCCATCAGCAGTGTTGAGGGGACAGAGTGCTGAGTCCCTGAAGAGTACTTCAGATGCCGCTCTTCCCGATTCATCTTCCCATAAACAAAACATAGATTGAGGTGATCTCTCTGCCCTCCAAAACCCTCATGGAGACGGGATCGTCTTCAACGATCAGGATCTTCATGCGTCAACCTCCTTGAGGCTGATCCGAAGGGCGGACTCCAGGTCTTGAAGATCCTGCAAGAGCACATCCACTGCATGTTGGGCCTCCTGCATCTTTTTTTCCCTGCCGAGGACCTCCAGACCATAGGCCGCATCAAAGGCCCGTTTGGCGCCCACAATCGACAGGGACCCCTTCAGCTTGTGGGCCCCCTGTTCCAGGCGAGAGGCGTCGCTGTTCGAGACCGCCTCCCTGATGTCGCTCACGGCCTGGGGAAGCTCGCTCAGAAAAAGCCGGGCGATTTCAAGGAAAAGCGTCCGGTCTCCACCCACCGCCTCCAGGGCCGCGGAGAGGTCGAAAACAGCCCTGTCCTCCGGCAGGTCCGGGGGAACACGGAGAACCGTGGTACGAGCCTCATCGTCCTTTTGCCTGGTGTTTACCAGGTTCTCGATGACCCGGTAAAGCACCTCCGCCTTGACCGGCTTGGACACGTAGTCGTCCATTCCGGCCTCGAGGCATTTTACACGATCCCCTTTCAGGGCATGGGCCGTCATGGCCACGATCGGGATTCTGGATACCGGATGCTGGATACCGGATGCTGGATGCCTTTCGGAACGAGGCGGAGAGTCTTCTTTGCCTTTGAGCTCTGAGCTTTCAGCTTCTACGCTTCCACCCCTCTCACCTTCTAACCTTCTGATCCTCCTGGTCGCCTCTATTCCATCCATCTCCGGCATCTGGACGTCCATGAGGATCAAATCAAAGGGCTCCCGTTCAAATGCCTTCACCGCTTCAAGGCCGTTTGCGACCATCGTCACCCGGTGACCCCTTTTTTTCAATACCTCGAAGGCCACTTTCCGGTTGATGGGATTGTCTTCAGCCAGGAGGATATGCAATCTCATGCGGGCATCCTGAACCCTGTGACGGGTCACAGGGGAAGGTGGCCCATCAGTGCGACGGCCGAGAACCATCAAAACAGCATCCAAAAGCTTCGCCATTCTGGCCGGCTTCTGCAGATAGCCTGAGATACCCATCTTCCTGCATCGTTCCGCATCTCCCGGTTGGCCTGCGGAAGTCAACATGATAATCTCCAGGCCTTCCCCATAGGGGCTCTCCATGACCTTTTCCGCCAGTTCGAACCCGTCCATCCCGGGCATCTGGAAGTCCAACAGCATGAGACGATAGGGTTCCGCCGACGCAAATGCCCGCTTTATCTCTTCGATGGCGCCTTCTCCGTCCCGTGCCTCACCGTGGATGAGCCCCCATTTGGAGAGCATTTCCCTGTATATTTGTCGATTGAGGGCATTGTCATCCACGATGAGCGCACGGATACCGGCAATGTCGATGGCATCAGGAGATACGGGTTTGCGGATTTCGGCCCGGCTGAGGGTAAAGGGGACTGTAAAATGAAAGACGCTTCCCTTTCCAGGTTCGCTTTCCGCCCAAACCCTGCCGCCCATCATCCGAACGATCTGCCTGGATATGGTCAGGCCCAGGCCCGTCCCGCCGTATCGCCGGGTGACGGAGCTGTCCACCTGCCTGAAACTCTCGAAGATCATCTCCAGCTTGTCAGGGGGAATGCCGATGCCCGTATCGCCAACCGTGAAATGCAAGGTCGTGGATGTTTCCTCCTCTTTTTCGGTCTTTGCCCCAATGACCACCTGCCCCTTTTCGGTGAATTTAATGGCATTGCCGGTAAAATTGAGGATAACCTGGCGAAGCCTGCCGGGATCTCCCATCAGGGCGGTCGGGACATCGGGTGCGATATGGCAGATCAGTTCCAGGCCCTTTTCATGGGCCTTGGGCGAGAGCGCCCCGGCCGCCCCTTCGAGCGTGGTTCTCAGGTCGAAGTCGATTTCTTCCAGTTCAAGCCGGCCGGCCTCGATCCTGGAAAGGTCCAGGATGTCATTAATGAGATTGAGCAGATACTCCGACGAGGTGTTGAGCGTCTCCAGGTAATCACGCTGCTCTTTGGTGATATGGGTTCCGAGGAGCAGCTCGGTCATACCGATGACGCCGTTCATGGGGGTCCTGATTTCATGACTCATGTTGGCCAGAAATTCGCTCTTGGCGAGGTTGGCCGCCTCGGCCTGCTGCCTGGCCTCAACAAAAGCCGTCACGTCAATAACGTTTAAAAGAACGCCTTCGTAATGATTAGCCAGGTAAATCGGCTGAACCCGCAGAATCACTTCCGACGCCCCTATTTTTCTTTGTATTTCGATCCCCTTTGAATCGATATTTGTGCGAAAGGCGGTAATATGATCGATTATTTTTTTCAAGATATCGCCGGAATGAAACTCCTCCAGCCCTTTTCCGATCAGCTCATCGTATTTTCTGCCGACAAAACTGCAAAAAAACGGATTGACATCCGTGATGATGTTCCGGCTGTCGGCAAAAATCACCCCCTCATTCATGGTGGAAATCATGGCGGAAAGCCTGGCGTGTTCCTTTTGGGCCAGGGACCGGGATTGCATTAAAACAGCTTCATGCTCTTTTTTCTCTGAAACGTCTCTGTAAATAAAAATATGCCTCATCAAATGGCTGTCGATCGATACGGCCACCGACTGGAGGTGGACATCAAACAGGGAACCGTCCTTGCGTTTGCGGATGGTTTCAACGTTTACAGATTCGCCGCTTGAAATACGTTCCCTTATGGCATCGGCTTCTTCTTTCCGGTCCGGCGGCACCACCAGCTCGCAGATATCCGTCCCTTTGACTTCCGCCTGAGTGTAGCCGAACATTTCGGCAAATGCTTTATTAATCTCAATAATATACCCGTCTTTGTCAAAAGTGACCACGCCGTCCGGCAGATTCTGAAACAGGCTTTCGAAATATATCTTTTGGAAATGGATCTTTTCCTCTGAACGTTTCCGGGCCTCTATCTCTTTTTCAAGCTCTGTTTTGCTCACGAGGGTCCGCTCCCAGATCTTGACAACTCGAAAGACAACAAACCAGCCGATAATCAACAGCGGAATAAACACAAAAACCAGCCCGATGTGCAGCAAGGCATTGCGACGTTCACCTGCAAGAGCGGCATCTGCAGCCGCAGAAAGACCGACGGCCAATTCGGCCATCCCCCGGGCGTATATTCGTTTTTGCTCTTCATATTCGTCGCTGAACAAGAGGCGACCGGCTTCGTCCGTGCGCCCCCGGCGAACAAGATCAAAGGCGCGGTTTTCCAACTCCACCAGCAGGCTGTTGGCGGCATCGGTTTCTGCAGAAGCCCGGATAGAGACCTGGGGGGCAAGCCGTACCGCCTCTTTTATGGCTGTGTCCAATTTAGGCTCGAAAATACGATAGCGCTGCTCCCAGGAGAGGTCGCCCGTGGCGGCCGCCAGGCGTGCAGACATGGTCAGTACCTCGTCCAAGTGGATGATGTCGCTGCGAAGTTCCATGATCCTGGAATAGGATTTAATTTCGGCTTTCATCGTGTGGTAAGCGCGCCACGAAGAGTAGCCGAACCATACCAGCGCCATCACCGTCAGGAACAAAACCAAAGACATAAAGATGATAGGACGGCGGTTTTTGCTGTTTTGCTCTTCCCCGCCTGATTTTTGAAAGGTAGGCCTCATAGCAAATGCTTCCTTGTCACCCCCTCTTTCTTGCCGCGTATCATTTGACCCCTTCGACATCACTGGCCATTTCACTCGATTTCTCGACGCCCTTTTGGGAATAAACGGAACCCCTCACTAAAACCGCGCCCCTGTATGTTTCGACACCGATCTCGAATGACTTGAAAAACCAGGACCCCGAGACCCCACAGAATCACGAGAATCACAAATAGGGTCCAAAACATGTTCACCTCCTTTTAAACGGCGTCTTCACTTAAATTCGAACCAACCCGAGAATGCCGAATATGATGAGATAGATGGCAACGATGTAATTCAATAGCCTCGGGACAAGGAGAATCGCAATTCCCGCGATTAGAGCAATCACCGGCTGTGGCGACATACTGATTTGCATGTTATCTGTCCTCCTTTCTCAGCTCTGCATGAGCCAGGATTTCCCCAATCCACGGAATACGATCAGGGGTCTATGTGTTTTGCCGAACCTTGGGCAGGAATGACACATGAGGTTTTTCTCTTGCTGTTTGAGTCAGTGGAGGTGGGTCCGTGAACTCCCTCCAATGGGGTCCATCTTATCCGGTTGGCGGCGACACTGATTTTTTGGCGGCACGAAAGGCACTTTATGGTCATCTCCTCAGCTCCAGGGCTCCTTGGACTGTCCTTTGAAGATCTTCCAGTGCAAAGGGCTTGAATATGACTGAGTCAACAGGCCATCTTTCCACGTCCCTCAGGACGGTCTCTCTATCCTCCCCCGTCATCAATACAACCGGAGTGTCAGGCGACCTTTTCTTAATGCAGCTTGTCAAGCCCCAACCGTCCATATCCGGCATGTCAAGGTCGGTTAGAACCAGATCGAAAGAGGCATTGAGAAACAGAGAGAGTGCTTCGAGACCGTTGCCGGCAAGGGCAACCTCAAATCCGATATACTTAAGGAACCTGGAAACCATATCCTTAATGTCCTTATTGTCCTCAGCCACCAGGATACGTCCGGATATGGCTTGCCCTACGTTCGGGGCTGCATCGTCTTTCGCCTCTTTCTTGGCCTCTCCCATCCCACGACTCCTTTCTACTTACCCAGGACCTTCTCGAGTTCGCCGATTTTTTCCTGGACTTTTCCGGCAAGCTTTTCCTCTTTGCCTGTGGCTTCCAAGTCAGCATTCATGCTCACCTTCCCGGCAACCTCCTTGATCTTGCCTTTCACTTTGTGAAACGTGCCTTCCGCTTGGTCTTTTGTGCTTGATTTCATGGTGTTTCTCCTTTCGTAATTGGGTTCTCGTAATGGCACGTTGGTCCCTGTCATCCCGGTCATTCATCCTCTGGCTGGGACCGCGCATCCGGACTCTTTTTGCCCGCTGCTGATAATCAGGTTCATGCCGATCATCACTGCAAGTGGCCTGCCAGGAATCGGAAAAGGAAAGAATTTGGAATTATTCTGTAATAACAGAGTATTATATGAATTGACGAAAAGCGTAGGGAAGGGTGAACCGATGGGTTTGGCCTCAATATTTGGTGGAACCTCAATATATTGAGGGAGTCTTTAAGGAGAACCGGATCTTAATCTGACTCCTTGGTCTCCGGACGGAGGATCCCGAGCTTATGGTTCCTCACTCTCAAGGTATTCCGAAAGGACCTTGGAGCGCTCGAAGGCCCCGCCTGTTCTTTTATAGTTTTTCAGATAAATAATTTCCAGTTTGATTTTGAAACCTCAATCCGGAGATGTCCGTTGCAGGGTCTTCGCCGCGTAGGTTGGGTTAGCGTCGGGAAAGGTTGCAAACATGCCTTCGTCAAACAGGCAGTGATGGCTGGAATGTATTTCAATCCAGCATGTTAAGCGTAACCCAACAATTTTGGCGGCGGGTGATGGTCACCGCCCGTTCGTTGGGTTTCGCTACGCTCTACCCAACCTACTCTGGCAACCTCAGCGGAAAATTTGTGAAATTTAATTTCTGAAAAACTATAGATCAAGCTGTGATACCTGTCATGACATATTGGCGGCATTGTCAACCGAGAAACTCGACGGCCTTGTCGGCGGCCCAGACGCCTGAGGCCATGCAGCTCAACACGCCCGCGCAGATGGCGCCGGCCCCCACCACAAAAAGTCCTTGGATGCCGGTCGTGCAATCGCAAAAACGTCCGGGGCCGAATTGGTCCGGGGTCTGTTCGAGCCCGAAATTTCCCCCGCCAAAGCTGTTGACCCAGTATTCATTGGAGAGCGGCGTGGCGAATTCGACATAATCGAGTTCGCTGCTAAGACCTGGGATATAGCGTTCGGCCGACCGGACGAGGCTCATTCCGATCTGGTTCTTTAACCGTAAATATTCGCCGCCGCGCCCGCGGCTCCGGGTGCCGGACCAGGGCGTGAAGGGGTGCTCATAACCCAATCCACTGATGATCTCGAGGGTGTGACAACCGTCAGGGGCGTGCCGATGATCCGGATCTTTCAAAGAGGGTGATGTCACGAAGTAATAGGGGAACGGGTCCGACCCCTGCCGCCCGTCAATGGAAGCGAAGGTCCGGTTTACATCCGTATATTCGAAATGGATGATGTTGGCGTCAGTCAGGCCGGCCGCGGCCGGATCAATACGCGTTCCGATAAATGCGTAAAACGAACCCGCAGATGGCCGCAGTCGAGCCACCTTTTTTTTAATCGACCGAGGGATAATCCCTGGATCGACTAACTTCTGGAATGCGATCAGCGGATCCACATTGCTGATGACCGTTCTGGCCGAGACTGTCTCGCCGGACCGGTCGGTAACGATAAATTCCGTGCCGGACCGGTGTATGCCGGTCACCGGCGTCCGGTTCTTCAAAACGCCGTTTTTTTGCATCAAGGCCGTCACAAGCGCATCCCGAAGGGCCGCGCTGCCGCCTTTGGGGTAGTAGGCCCCGTCCAGATAATGGTCCAGCAGCATCATGCACAAAAAGGCCGAAGCGCGCTCGGGGGGCAGTCCGCTGTTGCCGCAGTGGGCCGACAGGGCCGCCTGCAGGCGCGGGTTGCGGGTGATGCCGTTCAGCATCTGTTGATAGGTGGCGCGGTGATATTTTATCAGGACCGGATGTCTGAAGACATACCGCAAGCGATCCAGCAAGCTCTTGGGGGGGCCGTGGGGATCGGAGAAGACCCTCAGCAAACTGTCGATCACATTGAAATATCGTTCAATAGCCTTGGATTCTTGAGGAAAAAGACGCTGCAGCCGCTCCTGGTAGCGCTCCTTTCCTTTACAGAGCCTGACTTCAAAATCCGGAAACACGTAGCGGTCGAAACCGTCCGGGTCAAGTTCGACGAAATCAAGCCTTCCATCAAGCCCCAGCAGCTCCAGAAGAAGCCGGAATGTACCCCCCCTGCCGAGCTTTCCCAGGTAATGGAGACCGGTGTCGAACCGGTAGCCGTTACGAACAAATGGATTCAGATACCCTCCGAAAGAGGGCATGGCCTCGAGAACTAAGACCGATACATCCTGCTGGGCCATGCGCAACGCAGCGCTGAGCCCGCCGGCGCCGCTGCCGACCACTATGGCGTCAAAATCCGTCATATCATCGTTCTTTCAGCACTTAGGGCGCGAAAAAACTTTCATAGCCCTTCGCTAAGTCATATCCCCTCCCCAATAAAATGACAAGAATTCTCTCTTGGGTGTGGTGACCAGGATCATGCGGATCGTCTTTGCAAGCGGCCTGCCAGGAACCGGAAAAGGAGAGAATTTGGAATCATCCCGTAATAACAGTGGATTAGATGAATGGGGGAAAAGCGTAGGGAAGGGTGAACCGATGGGTTTGGCCTCAATATTTGGTGGAACCTCAATATATTGAGGGAGTTTTTAAGGAGAGCCGGTTCTCAATCTCACTCATTGGTCGCCGGACGCACGATTCCGAGCTTATGCATCCTCGCTCTCAAGGTGCTCGGGTGGAGACCCAGGATCGCCGCGGCCCCCTCCTTTCCCTCGATGCGCCATCGGCATTCCGAAAGGATCTCGAGGATTTGGTTTCGCTCCGCCTCTTCGAGGGTTCTTACGCCGGATGACGGGGAGAGGAAGGAAAACTCCAGTTTATCCGCCAACTGCAAGGCCGGCCCGGGGCACAGGATCACGGCCCGTTCAAGGACGCTTTCCAGCTCCCGGACGTTCCCTGGCCACGAATAATCCTGCAGGGCCTTCATCGTCTCCTTCTGGATCGACGTGATCTGTTTCCCCAATTTCCTGGCATATCGCGACAGGAAGGTCTTGACCAACAACGGGATGTCTTCTTTCCTCTGCCGCAGGGGAGGGACAGTGATGGGGAAAACGTTGAGCCGATAGTAAAGGTCCTTCCGGAATCGCCCCTCGCGGACCTCTTCCTCAAGGTTTCGATTGGTCGTCGCCACGATCCGCACATCCACCTTGATGGTATGAGATGAGCCCAGGCGCTCAAATTCATTATGCTGGATGACCCGAAGGAGCTTTGCCTGCAGTTCCAGCGGCAGTTCCCCGATCTCGTCAAGACAGATGGTGGAACCATTGGCGACCTCGAACCGGCCTGCCTGGCGGGTATCGGCCCCGGTAAATGCCCCTTTCTCCCGGCCGAACAATTCGCTCTCCATCAAATTGGCCGGCAGGGCGGCGCAGTTGACGGTGATCAGGGGCCGATTCTTGCGAGGGCTCATGTTATGGATGGCGGCGGCGATCAGCTCCTTTCCCGTACCGGTCTCGCCAAGGATGAGGACCGTTGTGTTCGTAGGAGCGACCTGCTCCGCTCGATAGAGAACATACTTGAGCGCATCACTTTCCCCGAGAATATGGTCGAGGTGATGTTTCATTTTGCTCTCTTGACGAAGGTAAATATTCTCGGCCTCGAGCTGGTCTTTCAATACTTTGATTTCAGAGAGAGCCGTCCGAATTTCGACGGTTTGTCGTTCCAGTTCGTTGTAGGATCTTTTTAAGGCCTCCTCCATCTCCTTCCGCTCGGTGATGTCCACCATGACGGCGCACACTGCACCGGGCATATCCGCGTTCCGAAGGCCGCTTATGGAAAGTAAGACAGGTACGGAAATTTCACCTGCGGCCTGTAACGCCAGTTCCCCCTTGCCGTTCCCTTCTAAACCCCGCTCAATCAATGCCTCAAACAGCTGAAGGTCTGTTGATGAAACGTATCGGTAGATTGAAGATCCTATGGCTTTTTCCAGAGACACGTTGACGATATCTGCAAAACTTTGGTTGCAGTAAAGGATCGTACCGTCGGGGGCAAAGGTGACGGCCCCTTCGTTCATGGTTTCGACCATGACCCTGTAAGGATGATCGGCACCCGATAGTGTAAAGACGCGATCTCCTTCCGCGGTTGAGACAACCAGGCCATCCACCTCACCGCCCTGGATGGCGCGCAGGGTCTCCTCAGCTTCCATCAGCCGCGATGTGAGTTCCTCCAACTCATCCAAAAGGTGTTGGCGTGTTTTATCCGATTTGCTCATGGACGCACACTCAGGATGTCCGGGGTTTCAGATCCATGCCCATAAGAACCTTCTCCGTATCCGACATGTCGCCGATGAGCCTGCGGAGCGGCAGGGGGAGCGTTTTGATGAGCGTTGGCGCTGCAATAATCTGTTCTCCCTTGGCCAGCCTGGGCTGTTGGTAGAGGTCTATCACCTTGAGTTCGTAACGGCCCGCCAGGTGTTGGTCACAGATTTTCCGGACATTGGCGATGGCCAGGGTTGACCGCGGGGTCAACCCGGTAACATACAGCCGAAGAACATACCCTTCGCTTTCTCGCCCCGCTGTGGCCTTTTCGAGTGCCTCAGCACGGGTTTTCCCTCTCTTCACCGCCATCTCTGTTACTCCAAAAGTAATTCTATTATCCGGAGCCGGAACGAATATCGAGACCCACCAGGACGCGCTCCGTGTTGGCCAGATCTCCGATGATCTTTTTGAGCGGTTCCGGAAGCTTCCTTACCAGTGTCGGTACGGCAATAATCTGATCCCCTTTGGCAAGCTGGGGTTTCTGCAAAAGGTCTATCACTTCAATGTTGTATTTCCCCGCGAGGTGCTCTTCGCAGATCGTCTTCAGATTGGCAAGGGCCGTAATCGATTTCGGGGTCTGGCCGGCGACATATAACCGGAGATTCCAGATCTCTTCCGTTGAACCGGCCGTTGCCTTCTTTCCCTTCCCTGGCGAGACGGGTTTCATGCTAATCTCCTTTCCCGCTTCTTTTTCGAGCCTTTCGTCGGGCTGCCGAAGGTTCCCCCTTGCGGAGATGCGCTATTTCCGAACGGTTGTCTGCCAGGGCAGCCTGCCTTCGCCGCTCTTCTTCCGCCATCAAACGCAGTTCTTCGGATTCCGCATCCAATTGGGCGCGGAGGGCTGCCATTTTTGCTTCCAGGGTCTTTCTCTTGCGCTCCTGCTCGCGGAACTTACGATCCACCTCACGTTGGCGCGCCAGCTCAGAGGCCTTTTCCTTGCCTTCCTGGATTGCCCGGGCACTGCCGGTCAATACCTCGCCGGAGCCGGTATAGATGTCAACAAGGTTAATGCCCTGGTTCGAGAGGAGGAACTCCTGAATCTGATTGGAGTGGGGCATGCCGCGGGATTTTAAAATGTAGAGCCCCCGGTTTCGTTCCCCATGGAGTTCGATATCCCGCAGGAGAAGCCACGTATCGATCAGCGAAGATATCTCTTCGCTTGTGCGTTCAACGCTGCTGCCGAAATGGGTGAGGTCGGTAAGGAGGGTGGAGATCTTTTGCATCTTCAAATAGTCGATAAGGCGCGTTAATATGGATTTCACTTCTGATGCGGTTCCCACATTGATCAGGTTGCTGATGGGGTCCACGATGAAAATCCGGGGTTTGAACGCCTCGATCGCCTTGTGGAAGGTGACGAGGTGCATCTCAAGGCCGTAAAGCGTAGGCCGGGCTGAATGGAACTCGAGAAGCCCCTTCTTCACCCATTGATTGAGATCCATGCCGATGGAGCCCATGTTCCGGATGATCTGTCTGGGCGATTCTTCGAAGGCAAAATAGAGGCAGCGCTCCCCTCGCCGGCAGGCGGCGTCGGCAAAGGTGCTCGACAGACTTGTCTTGCCTGTGCCTGCTGTACCGGAGACGAGGATGGTGCTGCCCCGGTAGAACCCCTTGCCGTCAAACATGGCATCCAACTTGGGAACGCCCGTGGAGATGCGCTCCGTGGAAACGGGGTAGTCGAGCCCGATGGAGGTGATGGGCAGGATCGAGAGGCCTTCCTCGCCTATCAGGAAGGGATACTCGTCGGGGCCGTGAGATGAACCGCGGTACTTAATAATACGCAGGCGGCGGGTGGCAATTTGTTTCACGATGCGGAAATCGAGGAAGATCACGCAATCGGCGACATATTCTTCGAGTCCGTAGCGTGTCAGTGTCTTGTCGCCCTTTTCTCCCGTAACGACGGCTGTCACGCCACGGTCTTTCAACCAGTGAAAAAGCCGACGAAGCTCTGCCCGAAGGATGGTGGCATTCGGCAGCTCGGAAAAAAGGGCTTCGATGGTATCCAAGACAACCCGTTTCGCTCCAATGGAGTCAATGGCGCTCCCCAGCCGGATGAACAATCCCTCCAGATCGTACTCACCCGTCTCCTCAATCTCACTTCTCGCGATGCGGATGTGATCCGTTTCGATGAGACCCCGCGCCATCATCTCATGGAGATCAAAACCGAGGGACATGAAGTTCTTCGCAAGATCCTCCGGCGTCTCCTCGAAGGTTATGAAGACCCCGGGTTCTCCGTACTCCATGGCGCCCCGCATTAGAAATTCCATGGCGAAAAGTGTTTTGCCCGCGCCCGCACCGCCGCAGATCAGCGTGGGCCTGCCCCTCGGAAGCCCTCCCTTGGTGATTTCATCGAGACCCCTGATGCCCGTCGGGCATTTTTGAAGAACATCAACACCCTGTTTCGACTTTGCCTTATGCACGGTCATGGCCCAGCACCTTATCCATATGAGTTAATTTTAATAATGGGGCTCTCGAATCGTCTCCACAATACTTTCGGCGTAGCGACGGGCCTCCTCGGCCGCAAGTCCAGCCGATATATTCCCGCTTATTGATTCTTTCAGACAGCTCATCTATCTTTCTTAAACATGATGGCTCATCTCTGCTGCCAAATCCAGGCCCGCCTGCAGGGCCGTTCGGTTCATATCCAGGAAATCCGCCGGAATGCGGGTCTCCAAGACCCGGGCGATTGATTCAGGTCGCACCAGGCCGGTCAGGCCGACGAGGGCCCCCAACATGCAGATGTTGAACACCACCGGGTTGCCGATATCATTCACCACCGCATCATACATCCCCAGTGCCACCTGCCATGCGTCCACCCGGGGATCCTGCCGCACATAGCGGCGATCGGTCAACAAGAGGCCGCCCGGACGGATGGACCATGAATACCGGTTGTAGGCCTTCTGGGTGAGGCAGGCCGCAAAGTTGGGTTGATCCACCTTTGGGTAATAGATGGGTTCGTCCGATAGAATGACGTCGGCCCGGGTGGCCCCGCCGCGCGACTCCGGGCCATAGGACTGGGTCTGAACCGCGTTCAAATCCTCGTAGACCACCGCGGCCTCGGCCAGGATGATGGCTGCGGTGATGACGCCCTGGCCTCCGGAACCGCTCAGGATGATGCGCTGGGTTTGCATGGGAAACTCATGTCTCGGGTTTCTGGATACTGGTTTCTGGATACTGGATGCCGGGTACGGGTCGAAGATCCCGTCTTCGACGGGATTCTGAATCCTCGTTACTGATTCCGGTCTTTACTGACCTCTGATCTCCGACTTTGACCTCCGACCGCTGCACCTCAGTAGGTCTCATTTCTGCATGGTTGTCTCATTCGTCCCTCCCCGTCCGCCCGGATAGGGGGGCCGGTCTTCGTCCACGAAAATGCCCCGTTCGATCAGATCGGGCCGGGCCTCCTTCTTCTTGGACCCGATGGGAGCGGTGTCGTCCCTGAACCCCTTCATCATCTCCATGCCGTTCCCGATCCGGTTCTGCCTGCCGTAATAGACCGGGCACTGGGACAGGACCTCCACCACGGAAAATCCCCTGTGACGGATGGCCTTTTCGATCATCCGGGTCAGCTCCGTTGCATGGTAGGTCGTGGTCCGGGCCACAAAGGAGGCCCCGGCCCCTTTCGCCAGTTCCACAATGTCAAAGGCAGGATCTGCGATCCCCCGGGGGGACGTGGTGCTCCTCATGCCCTGAGGGGTCATGGGCGAGCCCTGGCCCCCGGTCATGCCGTAAATGCGGTTGTTCATGATAATGGCGGTCAGGTCGATGTTCCTGCGGGCGGCGTGGATGAAATGGTTTCCCCCGATCGCCAGGGCATCGCCGTCGCCCATCGGCACAATAACGGTGAGATCGGGCCTTCCCAGCTTGACCCCGGTGGCAAAGGCAAGGGCCCTGCCGTGAAGGGTGTGCATGGTATGGAAATCGAGGTATCCCACGATCCGGGAAGAACACCCGATCCCCGATACCGCCACCACCTCATTTTTTTGGAGTCCGATCTGTTCAATCGCCCGTATCATCCCCGACATGACAATCCCGTGGCCGCAGCCGGGGCACCAGATGTGCGGCAGGAAACGGAGGCGCAGGTAGTCCTTGACCGGCATGTTCAGACCCCTTTTCCCTGTATCATATTGAGGACCCGCAGGATGTCCTCCGGCGATATGAAGACCCCGTCAAACCGGTTGGCGAGAAACACCCGCTCGGGCCTGGATACGACCTTTTTCACCTCGTGACAGACCTGTCCCATATTCATCTCCACCACCAGGATATGGGTCCGGCCTTCACAAGCCTCCCGCACGGTTTCCCTCGGAAAAGGCCAGAGGCTCTGCAGCTCCAACAGCCCTAACTTGGCGCCCCGCTTCCGGCGATCCGCCACCATCTGCAGTGCGCTCCTGGCCGCACTCCCGTAGGAGATCAAAAGGACCTGGGCATCGTCAATAAAATATTCCTTGTAGTGCGCCATGCTGTCTGCCCGGTTTTCCAACTTGTCCACCAGGTGGTGAAGGAGATCATAGGCAATGCCGGGATCGGTTGAGGGGAATCCCCACATGTCGTGGACCAGACCGGTGACATTGTACCGATGGACCCCCCCGAAAGCGCTCATCGGCAGCCTTCCATCCTCACGCCGCAGATAGGGATGGAAATTGGTCCCTTCTCGCACGGATGTCCAGAGCCTTTCAATGATCTCTATCTCTCCAGGTTTTGGAATAACGACCTTTTCCCGCATATGACCGACAATTTCATCGAACAAAAGAATCACCGGGGTCCGGTAGGTCTCGGCCATGTTAAAGCCTTCCACGGTCATCAGAAACACGTCCTGAAGATTGGATGCGGTGAGCGTCACAATGGAATGGTCCCCGTGGGCCCCCCAGCGGGCCTGGTTGACGTCTCCCTGGGCCACGGCCGTGGGGAGGCCGGTACTGGGGCCGCCCCGCTGCACATTGACGATCACCGAAGGGACCTCGGCCATGACGGCATATCCGATGGCCTCCTGCATGAGTGAAAATCCGGGGCCGCTGGTGGCGGTCATCACCTTGAGCCCGGTCAGGGAGGCGCCGATTATCGTGCACAAGGACGCGATTTCATCTTCCATCTGGATGAAGGTTCCGCCTGCGTCGGGAAGCCTTTTGGAGAGGATTTCGGCAATCTCCGTGGAGGGCGTGATGGGGTACCCCGCATAGAAGCGGAGCCCCGCATAGAGGGCGGCTTCGGCAACGGCCTCGTTGCCCTGCATAAACCTTACATCAGCGCGTTCGGGATTCATTCTTTCACCAGTTCAATGGCGATGTCCGGACACCTCAGTTCGCAAAACCCGCATCGCCGGCATTTTTCAGGGTAGGCCCAGGAGGCCTTTTCATTGTCGTCCAGCACCAGGGCCCCCTCAGGGCAGAACGCAACACAGATGCCGCACCCCTTGCACCAGTCTTTGTTGATGATGATTTTTCCCTCTTTTTTCATATCTCAGGCCCCTGCCCTCCAAATCCCCGGACCATCAGCGGGCTGCCGGAGAAAACGACCCGGTCCCATTCCTCCAGCGAGCTGAGACCTCCAGCCTGTGGTCAACGGTCCTGACCGTCAATACCAGATCGAAGAGGTCCTTCTGCAGGCAGAAAATGGGGTCTTCCCTGGGTAGATAGTCCCTGGTCCCTGAGAGAAACTTTTGGGCTGTGGGCTGGAACACCACATCGCGGAAGGACTGAACCGGATCATAGGGAGTACCAATGAGGAGATGTTCCAGATAGTCCGCGCACGCTTCGTCCTCAGGCGCCGGTCTTTCGGCCCGTTCCCCCATGGCCACAAGGCTCACCCGGTCCGGGCGTTTTTCCTTTATATAACCGGCAATCGCCTTTGCCATGACAAAGCTTCCCAGGACAACTTCTTCCGCTTTCCTGAAGGCGGCTGTGGCCCCGGTAACGCCTGCCGTGGTTCGATGGATGACCGTCTTGTTTTCGAAATAGGGAAACCCTTTTTGAATGATGTGGGTGGGGGAGTTCCCCAGATCCGCACCCTCGATCGGCACTTCGTTGACTTCGCCTGAAAGGACAAATTCCGGGTGCTCGTTCTTGAGGGAAACCGCCTTTGCCGGATCCGCCTCCATGATCACCCGACGCGCCCCGAAATAAAAGAATAGGGGTTCACATGAAAAGGCCCTGAACACATCGATGATGACCGCAAGCCCCTCCGCCTCTCTGGCGCCCTGCGCACAGCTTTTTCTGATGACCTTCATTTATAACGTTTCCCCTTCAGAAAACCCGGAAATCCAAAAAGGGTGGATCGGAATTCGCAATTCCTCAATTCGCAATTGTGCCTGAATCACGCCAAGGCGTGATTTTCGTTCAGGCACTGCTAATTTGTCTTCAAGTGCCTTGACGAACTCCTCAGGTTTTCCTGGAGATCGGGAATGGGCGCCCATCTCCTCTTCCGGCAACAAGAAATCATCAATCCGATAAATAATATTCCACGGTGGATACCACACGTATCTTCTTGATATGGGGGGTATTCCTGTCCCTGTCCGTAATGGAGAACTGACCCTGCCGGGCCCGCTTGATTTTCCCCAACCTGCTGTCAGAGTCCTTGGCGAATTTTTGCGCCACCTCCCGGGCCTTCCGGGTCGCCTCTTCGATCATTTCCGGCTTGATATGGTTGAGCCCCGTAAATATGAACTCCGTCTTGTTTTCATAATTGCCGCCGGTAAACACGATCCCGCGCCTTCCCAACTCAGCCAGCTTTTTCATGGTGGCCCTGACCGCGTCGATCTTATCCGTATATACCGTAATGTTCTGTGTTGCGCCGTATCGAAGCCCTATCTTCGAGGTATCTCCATACTGTTGTGCCAGTTTGTCGGTAATCGCAGGAGGAGAGACCGTGATCTCCGAATCCACAAATCCGTTGCTGATCAGAAAATCGGTGATCTGCCCGGTATCCTTTTCCAGATCGGCATACACCTGAGAGATATCGTTACCGGCACGGGTGAACTGAATCGGCCACAGAGCGATGTCTGCGGGCAATTCCTTCTCGGACAGGCCCTTCACCGATACCGACCTTTCGAATTCCTTGAATCTTACCACACTGCCGCCCAAAAGATAACCCAGTAGGGATAACCCTAAGAAGATGGCGGCGCCCAGAATGATAGACTTCACCATGCCTTCATTTTTCATCCGGTCGGTCTCCTGTATTTCGTCCGCTTTCCGTCTTGGCCTTGCAAAGGCTCTAAGTCCCTGAATTCCCAAACCCCTCAATTTCCCAAACCCGGATCCATACTAACGCGGATGCCCGCAACCAAAGTGGTTCTCGATTGACTTCCTATTATCAAGGGGGTTCGATGTTGCCAGACATCTGGAATGTTGGAATACTGGAATAATGGAAGGTTGGGAAAGGAACCTGGATCACCCAGAAAAGGTTTTTTTCCTTA